>JAZNIS010000026.1:0-40899 GCA_045577635.1 Clostridia bacterium | reverse complement strand
ACCACCAGCAGCAGCAATTTCTAGTGCTCGTTTTGCATTTCGTTGACCCTTTACATTTTTAAAATTATATGGACTTTCAGTAGTGTTTATTTTTTCGTTATAATCAGAAAACTCAACAGGATTTAAAACAAGTTCGTCATTTAAAAACTTTGTTACTTCTGTTAATGTTTTAACTGCATAAACATTAATGCCCGATAAATAACTAGCTTCGTTTAAATTATCGTACGGAATAATAATATTATTAAATCCATTTTGTTTTGCAGAAATTAAGACAGGCAAAACACCATTAACTTTTCTAACAGTACCATCTAGTGAAAGTTCTCCTAAAAAAACATATTTTTCAGTGTTTTCAATTTTAATTTGATTTGTTGCAGATAAAATACCAACTGCAATAGCAAGGTCATAAACAGGACCTTCTTTTTTTGTGTTTGCAGGAGCCAAGTTAACAGTGATTTTTGTGATAGGATAATTTAATCCAGAATTTTTAATGGCACTTCTTACCCTTTCTTTACTTTCCTTTGTTGCTGTTCCAACTAAACCAACAATATCGTAACCAGGCAAACCTTGATTAATATCAATTTCGGCTCTAACACAATAACCGTCTATTCCGTTTAAACCAAAACTTTTAACTATTGAAAGCATAATTACCTCAAAAAATTTATATGTTAACAGTTAAAAAATAAAAAATGCTAACTAAAATATATTAACAAAATTTTTTTAATTTAACAACAAATAATATACAATTTAGCACATCATAAACTTTTGTTATTTATATATATTATATATATAACCTTATAATATAGAAATTTTAAGCACAAAAAAACCACTTAAAAAACTAATTTAAGTGGTTGTTTTTGATAATTATTCAGATTTGCTTGTTTGTTTTTCTTTAATCTTAGCAGCTTTACCTGATAAATCACGAAGATAATAAAGTTTTGCTCTTCTAACTTTACCTTTCTTTAATACCTCAATATGATCAATACGAGGGCTGTGTAATGGGAATGTTTTTTCAACACCAACACCGAAAGATACACGACGAACAGTAAATGTTTCACGAACACTTGAATGTTTTCTAGCAATAACTACACCTTCAAATGCTTGAATTCTTTCTTTGCCACCTTCAACAATTTTAATGAATACCTTAACTGTGTCACCAACAGCAAATTCAGGTAATTCAGGTTTTAAATTTTCTTTTTCAATTAAATCGATTAAGTTCATGACTTACAATTCCTCCTAATATTTTATTAGTTGTTCATGACACAATCATTGTTATCAGCGGACCAACCGAAGTCATTACGAAGTATAATAACATATCAAAATTATTATTACAAGTATTTTTTGCAAAATATCACAAAAATTTTAAATTTTTTACCTAAACAAAGGTATTTTTAAAAACAATTTGTTATATGTGTTAATTCACCATTTAAAATATCAACAACATCAAATCTAACATTAAAATTTAACATATTCTTTGTTTTTAAATAGTGGGTTGCAACTGTCCTAATTTTATTTTGCTTGTACGGTGTTACACTTTCGCGAGGCAAACCAAACTTTGTGTTTGAACGGGTTTTTACTTCAACAAAAACAATAAAATCATCCTTTTTAGCAACAATATCAATTTCACCTAACACTGTTTTATAATTTGTTTCTAAAACCTTGTAACCTTGTTTTATTAGGTACTTTTTTGCCTGTTGTTCGCCACTAACACCTAAACTATTCATTATCACCTACAAAGTTTTTAATAAAACTATTTCTATGAATTTCACATTTTCCAAATTTCTTTAAATTCTCAATGTGTTCTTTTGTTCCATAACCTTTATGTTTTTTGAAATTATATTCTGGATATTTAGCATCTAACTTTAGCATTAACCTATCTCTTGAAACCTTTGCTAAAATTGATGCAGCAGCAATATTATAACTTTTAGCATCACCTTTTATTATGCTTTCTGTTGGAATTTCAACATCTAAATTAACAGCATCAATCAAAACTAAATCTGGTTTGCTTTTTAAGCCACAAATTGCCCTTTTCATGCCCTGTTTTGTTGCATTTAGAATATTTATATCATCTATCTCTTTTTCGCTTACAAACTCAATTTTGTAATCTATTGCAGTGTTAATTATTTCATCAAATAACATCTCTCTTTTTTTCTCTGTTAATTTTTTACTATCATTAACACCTGTTATTATTTTGTCCGTTTCTAACGGCATTATTACAGAAGCAACACAAACAGGACCAGCAAGTGGTCCTCTGCCCGCCTCATCTACACCAGCAATTAAAATTTTACCATCTTTAACAAACTGCAAATCAAAATTATACATCTTGTTTCCTATCTTTTATTTTAAGTTTTTTAATGTCGGCAACTCTTTCTAGTGAAATTTTACCTAAACGGTTACTTTTAAAATCATTTAGAATAGCAAAAGCACCCCTATCATAATCTAATTCGTTTTTCTTTAATAAATATCCACGACTTTTACAAATACTTTCTAGAACATTTATAGGTTCATCTTCTTCCAAAATTTGAATATTATATCGGTTAATCAAAATATTTTTATCAATTATGTTTAAATCTCTAATTAAATCTAAACTTAAACTTGGAACATCTAAAATTTCTTCCTTAATTGAACCAATATAAGCCAAATGATGTGCAACCTGATTATTATCAAAAGCAGGCCACAATGTGCCCGGAGTATCTAATATTTCAATTCCACTGGCAATTTTTACCCACTGTTTTCCTTTTGTTACACCTGGTTTATTACCTGTAATAGCTTTTGAAACACCACACAAATTGTTTATTAAGGTGCTTTTACCACTGTTAGGAACACCTAAAACCATCACCCTTAAAATGGTGTTAAATCCTTTTGCTTTCATTTTTTCAATTTTTGCTGTTAGTGCAACTTTAACTGCAGCTTCAACTTTTTTAGAAGTTCCACTTTCGGTTGAGTTTAGCATAATGCAAGCAGCACCAAAATTAGCAAAATATTCTTGCCATTCCTTTGTTGCTTCACTGTTTGCCATATCACACTTATTTAAAACATAAATAATTGGTTTTTCGCCTATTAACGAATTTAATTTAGGATTTACACAAGAAAAAGGTGCTCTTGCATCAAGCACATAAATAATTGCATCTACAATTTTTATTTCTTTTTCCATCATTCGTAGGGCTTTAGTCATATGCCCAGGAAACCATTGAATTACCATAAACTACCCTTAATTATCTTTTTTTAACAAATCTGGTCTATATTTTTTTGTTTCTATAATTTTTTGTTCTTGTTTCCACTTTTCAATTTCTTTGTGATTGCCACTAATCAAAACATCCGGAACTTTGATTCCCATAAATTCTTGTGGTCTAGTATATTGTGGATATTCTAATAACCCATCAGAAAAACTTTCATCTTCGGTGCTATCAGCATTATGTAAAACACCTTCAACATACCTACTAACCGAATCAATTAATGCCATAGCAGGTATTTCGCCACCTGTTAAAACAAAATCACCCACACTTATTTGTTCGTTAACACATAGAGTTATAATTCTTTCATCAATACCCTCGTAATGTCCACAAATAATAACCAAATGTTTAATATCGTTTGAAATTTGTTTAACTTTATTTTGTGTTAAAGGAGTTCCTTTTGGCGACATATAAACAACATAACTATCTTTTGTTATAACCGATTGCAAAGCATCGTAAATTGGTTGTGGAGTTAAAACCATACCTGCCCCACCACTAAAAGCATAGTCATCAACCTTTTTATGTTTGTTTTTAGAAAAATCACGAAAATTAACAACTTCTAACTCAATTAAATTTTTATCAATTGCTTTTCCTATTAAACTTTCGTTTAATGCTTCAAACATTTTTGGAAATAATGTTAGAACAGTTATTTTCATAGTTTAACCTCATTAAACATATTTTCATCAACAGTTATTGTTTGATCATCATCATTAACATCAATAAACAAACCCGGAACAAACGGAAAACTAATTCCATTAGTTAAAGTGTAAACATCAGTTGAGCCATAATTGTTAACTTCCATAACTGTTCCAACTTCGGTTTTACCACTAAACACTTTATAACCAACATTGTGGTTTACATCAATGGCTTCTTCGTCAGTGATATAAGTGTAAACTGTTGCACCTCTCATAAACTCAACTTGATCAATTGATGAAAGTTCTTTTGTTTTTAAAATAAAAAATCCACCCCTATCTGTCACTTTTAAAACAGTAAATTTTTTTCCACCAATTTCAACTTCTTGTAAACCGTAAAAAAGTTGCATAGCACTCATATTGTGTTTTACACGAAATTCACCCTTTAAACCTTGTGGTTTTGTTAATTTTCCTATTTCAATTTTATTCATAATTAAATCCTTTAATTTTGCCTAAATCAAGTAGTTTTTACTTAATAAATTGCACATATTTTTATTATTTTAACACAACTAATTTAATATAACAAATAAAAAAAAGTGCTTAACTATTTAAGCACTTTTTATTTTAAGAAATTTTAACAATAAATCTTCTACCAGATTTTGCTGATGCAGATTTAATAATTGTGCGAATTGAACTAGCAATTCTACCACCTTTACCTATAACTTTTCCTAAGTCAGATGGGTCAACAACAACTTTAACAATTACAACTTTTTCACTTTCTTGTTCGGTTGTAACTTCAACTTTATCTGGGTTGTCAACTAAAGATTTAACAATATAAGATACTAATTGGTCCATTGTTGAACTCCTTTAACTATGCTTGTTTTTTCTTTTTGTCTGACTTTGGTGCTGTTTTTTTGTTTGTAGCTTCTAAAACACCAGCTTTAACTAAAATTGTTTTAGCTGTTTCAGTTGGTTGAGCACCGTTTTTGATCCATGTTTGAGCTTTTTCTACATCAATATTGATTTGAGCTGGATCTGTTTTTGGATCGTATGTTCCAAGTTTTTCAATAACTTTACCATCTCTTGATGTTCTAGAATCAGCAACTACAACACGGTAGAAAGGTGATTTTTTATCGCCTAATCTGGTTAATCTGATTTTAACTGCCATAATTTTTCTCCTTTATGTTATTTATATATTCAATTTTTTTAACAAAAAAATTTAAAAACCTTAATTAAAACGGCATTCTAAATCTGCCTTTGCCACTACTCATTTGTTTCATAAGTTCTTTTGATTGATAGAAATTTTTAAGCAGAGCATTAACTTCCTGAATAGATGTTCCACTTCCCGCAGCAATTCTTTTTTTCTGGCTTCCCTTAATCACATCAGGATTTCTTCGTTCATAAGGTGTCATACTTTGAATAATTGCCTTATTTCTTGCAATTTGTTTTTCATCTATCATAGCAGCATTAAGTTTAAACTTACTTGCCCCAGGAATCATATTTAAAATATCGGAAATACTACCCATTTTTTTCACTTGATCAAATTGAGCCAAATAATCTTCAAATGTAAATGAGTTTTCTCTAAATTTCTTTTCAAGTTTTTTAGCATCTTCTTCGGTTACGGCTGCTTGTGCTTTTTCAATTAAAGTAAGCACATCACCCATATCTAAAATTCTTGATGCCATACGGTCGGGATAAAATGGTTCAATATCATCCATTTTTTCACCAACACCACAAAACTTAATTGGTTTGCCTGTAACTGCCTTTATGCTTAATGCAGCACCACCACGAGTGTCACCATCTAATTTTGTTAAAATAACACCTGTAATGTCTAGTTCATTATTAAAACTTTCTGCAACAGTAACAGCATCTTGACCTGTCATTGAATCAACTGTAAGCAAAATTTCGGTTGGATTAACTGCTTTTTTAACATTTTTAAGCTCGTCCATTAACTCTTCGTTAATGTGTAACCTACCAGCAGTATCAATAATAACAACATCGTAAGCTTTCTTTTCTGCATATTTTAAAGCATTAACTGCAGTTTTTTCTGGCTTGTTTGTGCCTTCATCATAAACTTCAACATCAACAGATTTACCAACAACTTTTAACTGATTAATTGCGGCTGGTCTGTAAATATCACAAGCAACAAGCATTGGTTTTTTGCCTTGTTTTTTTAGCATTTTAGCAAGTTTACCACACATTGTTGTTTTACCTGCACCTTGCAAACCACACATTAAAATTATTGTTGGTGGTTTACTTGCAATTGTAAGTTTAGCATTGGTGCTACCCATTAAAGCCGTTAATTCTTCGTTAACAATTTTAATTACTTGCTGACCAGGTGTTAAACTTTTTAAAACTTTTTCACCACTGCACTTTTCAGAAATTTTAGAAACTAAATCTTTAACAACTAAAAAGTTAACATCGGCTTCTAGTAAGGCAATTCTAATTTCTCGCATAGCATTTTTAATTTCTAATTCTGTTAAAACACCATGCTTGGTTAGTTTTGAAAAAACATGAGATAGTTTTTCACTTAATGAACCAAATAAAGCCATAAATTCTCCTTATAAATTATCTAGTAAGTCATCAATTCGTTTAATTAAAGTTTGATTGCCTGTGTTTTCTTTTAAATCTTCCAAAAACATTTTAACTTTGTTATTGTTTTTGTAAACCTTTAAAATTTGTTCATACTTTTTTAATTGTTTACAAGATTTATTAACTGAATCTAAAACTGCTTGTCTGGAAATTTCAAAGTTTTCTGCAATTTCAGCCAAACTTAAATTATTAAAAACATAACTATCAAAAATTTGTTGTTGTTTTTGAGTTAATAATTCACCATAAATGTTATAAAGCGAACTATATAAAATTGTTTCATCTAAATTCATATAAACCTTACCAATGTAAAGCAAAATTACTTTACATATAGTATTATACTTATTTTTTAACCATTGTCAACAACAAATTATAAAATACTGTTAATATTTATTAAAAAATGTAGGTGCAAAAAACACCTACATTATTTGCTAAATAATTCCATTAACAAATTCTTCGGCATCAAAATCAACAATATCTTCTAACCCTTCACCAACACCAACAAATTTAACAGGAATACCATATTGTTTTGCAATTGCAAACACTATTCCACCTTTTGCTGTTCCGTCTAGCTTGGTTAAAACTATACCATCAATTCCAACACATTCGTTAAAGGTTTCAACCTGCGAAAGTGCATTTTGACCTGTTGTAGCATCAATAACTAAATAGTTTTTATAGTCACCTTCCCATTCACGGTTAATTATTTTTGAAATCTTTTTTAATTCTTCCATTAAGTTGGTTTTATTGTGTAACCTTCCAGCAGTGTCAACAAGCACAACATCATCTCGTTTTGCTTTTGCACTACTAATACCATCAAAAACAACAGCAGCCGGATCGGTTCCTTCACCATACTTAACAATTCTAACACCTGCTCGTTTTGACCATTCGGTTAATTGATCACTAGCAGCTGCACGGAATGTATCACCTGCAACCATTAAAACTGTTTTATTTTCAGTTTTAAATTTATGAGCAATTCTGCCTATTGCAGTGGTTTTTCCCACACCATTTACACCAACAAAAGTAATTAAAGCTGGATATTCAATTTCTTCATCGGTAACTTCGGTTAACATATTAATCATAACTTCACGAAGTAATGCTTTAAACTCATCAGCAGTTTTAATATGTTGTTTTTTAGACAATTCCTTAACTTCATCAATAATTTCTTCGGTTGCATCAGCACCAATATCAGAACTAATTAAAACATATTCCAATTCTTCAAAAAATTCATCATCTAATTCACCAACAAAAATAGCATTAATTTTATTAGCAATATTATCTTTTGTTTTCTTTAAACCTGCAAATAGTTTTGAAAAAAATCCCATATTATTTTTCCTCTATATTTTTAATAGCATCGGTAAGTTTTACCGAAACAACCTTACTAACACCCTTTTCTTCCATAGTAACACCAAATAAAGCATCTGCATGTTCCATAGTAGGTTTTTTGTGTGTAATAACAATAAATTGTGTAGATTCAGAATATCTTTGCAAATATCTAGCAAATCTGGCAACATTGGCTTCGTCTAATGCCGCTTCAATTTCGTCTAATAAACAGAAAGGCATTGGTCTTAACCTTAAAATTGCAAATAAAATTGCAATAGCTGTTAATGATTTTTCACCACCAGACAATAGTGTTATATTACTTAATTTCTTTCCAGGTGGTTCAGCCATAATATCAACACCTGCTTCAAGCATTTCATCGGTTTGAACTAATTGCAATCTTGCATTACCACCACCAAATAATTCTTTAAACACAACACCAAAGTTTGCATTAATTTGAGTAAATGCCTCATCAAACCTAGCAGTCATTTCTTCAGATAAATCTTTAATGATTTGTTTTAAATCATCTTCGGCCTTAATTAAATCTTGAGCTTGATCGTACATGCTACCATGTCTTTCTTCAATTAACTTAACATCTTCAATAGCATTAACATTTACATTACCTAATTTGTTGATTTCACGACGAAGATTATTAATGTCAACCAAACCTTGTTTAACATCAAATTCAGGCAATTTATATTCTTGTGCTGTGTTATATGTTAATTCATATTCTGTCCAAACTCTTTCTTGTAATGTTTCAATATCGGTATCAATTTTACTTAATGCAATATCTTGTTGATGTTTTTTATCTTGTAACTTATCAACTTCAGCTGTTAATGCCATTCTTTCGCTTTCAAGAGCTCTTAATGTATCTTGGCAAGTTATTTTTTGTTGTGAAAGTTCAGCCACTTGTGCTTTTGCTTCATCTAGTTTTTTAATATCTAAATTAACAGCACTTTGTTCGGTTGTTTCAACAACCATACTTTCAAAACCAGCAAGTTGAGTTTTGTTTTCATTAATTGCAGCAATAATTTCTTCTCTAATATTATTATTGTTAGTTAATGCAAAATTAATACGATCAATATCACTTTCTAAACTTAAAATTTCACTTGAAACAGATGCAAGTTCAACTTTTAGGTTTGTAAGTTCGTTAGCATATTCATCTCTTTTTAATCTCATTTGACTAAATTGACTTGTGTTTTGTTCAAAGGTGTTAGTTGGATTTTCGTTTAAGTTTTCGGTATCACTAATTTTTCCAACCTCGTTTGCAATTGCTTCAATAATTTGATTTGTTTTAGCAATTTCACCCGTTAAAGAATTTGCTTCAGATTCTAAATTTATAGAAATAGAATTATATTTTTCATACCTTTCAGTTTCAGTAGCAAAACTTAATTCAACTTCCCTTAATTCGTTGCTTTTTTGTTTTAAAACTTCATTAACTGCTGCAAGTTTATTTGATAATGTTGCTGCCATCTTTAAAGTTTCATCTTTTTCTTGTTGTAGTTTTTGAATATTTTTGTTTGATGTTTCAATATCGGTTTCTCTAGATAATAAATTTGCAACTTGTGATTTTTTACTACCACCGGTAATACTACCTTGTGGATTAATAACATCACCATCAAGTGTTACAATACGGAAACTATAATGGCTTTGTTTAGCCAAATTTACAGCAGTGTTAATATTATCTACAACAACAGTTCCACCAAGCAAGTTAGAAACTACATTTGAAATGTTTTTGTTATATGTAATAAGTTCACTTGCAACACCATAAACACCTTGTTGATTAAGAAGTTTACGATAAGAGTTATCAAAGTATCTTTCTTTAATTGTGTTTATAGGAAGGAAAGTAACTCTACCATATTCTCTTTGTTTTAAGTAATTAATTAATTCTTTTGCACCATCATCACTATGAGTAACAACATTTTGAACAGCACTTCCAAGAGCCATTTCAATTGCCGCTTGATAGTTTTGTGGCACTTTAATTAAAGATGCTAAAACACCAACAATTTTAGATTTTAAATTGCCATTTCTTTCTGCATCTGTTAAAAGTCGTTTAACACTTCCATTATAACCTTCATATTCCCTTTGCATATCTTCAAGCATTTTCTTACGATGTTCTAATGATAAAATGTTTGAATTAATTGTGTTTAAATTAGATTCAGCTTGTTTATATTCAGCTTCTAATTTGTTTTGTTCAGCAATATGAGAATTAACCGCATTGTTTAATTCAACTTTGCGATTAGATAAAGAATCTAGTGTCTTTTTACTTTCTGCAACACTTGAACGGCTTTCAGTTAATTTTAATTTAACACTTGTTAAGTTTGAATTTAATGTTTTTAATTGTTCACTATAAGTAGTTTTTTCAGCATTTAAAGCACTAATTTGTGCCTTTACATCACCTAGTTTACTTAAAGTTTCAAAAAGTTGTCGTTGTGTTTCCTTTGCATCATCTTCGCTTTTTGTTAACTCACCATTAATTTGTTCATATTTAACAGTAACATCCGCGATTAAAGAATTACATTCATTTAATTTATTTCTTTTTATTGTTAATTCGTTTGTTTTTTCTGTTTTTTCAGTTGTAAAAGCTTCATCAGTTTGATTAATGCGATTTAACTCTTCTTCCAACCTTTTTGCTTCTAATTTTTTGGTTTGAATTTTTTCATTAATTAAATTTGTTTGCCCTGCTTGTTTTTCTAATTGAACTGTAATATTTAAAATAATATCCCTTAAATTAGAAATATCAGCATCAATATTCCCAACCTTTTCAAAGGTGTTGTTATAATCCAAAATTACTTGATCTAACTTTCCTTGTCTGTGAGCCATTTCTTCTAAAATAGCATTAATTTTTTCTTCAATTTCTGCTTTATTAGATGCTGCATAGTCATATTGATAAATATAAGCATTAACTTCTAAAACTTTTAATTTTTCTTTAAGTTCTAAATATTTTTTAGCAACTTCTGCTTGATGTCTTAAAGGTTTTAATTGCCTATCTAATTCAGAAACAATATCAGTAATTCTAACTAAATTATCTCTAGTTCTTTCAAGTTTTCTTTCAGCATCAACTTTTTTAGCTTTAAAACCGGCAATTCCAGCAGCTTCTTCAAAAATAGCCCTTCTATCAATAGGTTTTGAGTTAATAATTTCTTCAACTTTACCTTGACCAATAATGCTATAGCCACTTTTACCTATACCACTATCGTGTAAAATTTCAACAATATCTTTTAACCTACAATTTGTGTGGTTAAGCATATATTCACTTTCGCCACTACGATATAGTTTACGAGTAATACAAATTTCTTCATATTCGCTTTTGAAAATTTTATTTGAATTATCAAAAAGTAAAGAAACTTCACAAAAAGACATACTTTTTCTTTTTTCCGTTCCTTTAAAGATAACATCTTGCATACTTGTTCCACGAAGCATTTTACTACTTTGTTCACCTAGAACCCATCTAATAGCATCGGCAACATTACTTTTACCACAACCATTAGGTCCAACAATTGCAGTAATACCATTATTAAATGTAACTTTAATTGGGTCAGCAAACGATTTAAACCCAACCATTTCTATTTGTTTAAAATTCAAAACTCTTCCTCCAAAAATCAAGCAAAAACATTACTAAATATTTAAGCCATGAATTGTAATATCATCTAAATATAATTTTGCACACATTTGCTCTGCCGATTTTTTACTTCCAGCAATTGCAGTTGCAACTATATTTCCATTTATACATAATCCTATTTTAAAAGTTAATAAATGGCTTGGACCAAAACTTTCTAGAAGTTTATATTCTATTTTTGCAGTTGTGTTAACAGCTGCAATTTTTTCTTGCAATAATGTTTTATAATCGGTGTTAACAACACTATCAACATCGCTTAAAACATATTTGTTAACAAATTTAATTGTTTCGTTCATTCCGCCATCTAAATATATTGCAGCTGTAATACTTTCAAAAATATCAGCTAAAACATTTTTAGCAATATTATTTGTGCTTGCAACACTAGGGCCAACAACAATTAATTCCTTCCAACCATTATTTAAAACAATTTTAGATAAAGCATTAGTTGAAACTAAATTACTTCTTAACACACTCATTTTTCCAACTTCTTTATCAAAGTTATTATATAAATATTCGGCAACAATAACACTTAACAAACTATCACCTAAAAACTCCATTCTTTCGTAGTTGAAAGTTTTATGTGCCGAACTATGAGTTAATGCCTTTGTTATTAATTCTTTATTTTTAAATGTGTAGCCAATTTGTTTTTCTAAAACTTCAATATTACTCATTAATTTCTAGTTTAACCTTTCCAATTTCAGTTTCAATAATTGAACATAAATTTGCTTTATCCATATTGTAAGCAAGTAAAATACTTTGATAAATACTTTCTGCTTTACTGCTACCATGAGATTTAACAACAAGTTTTTTGCAACCTAATAAAACCGCACCAGCTCTGTTATTATAATCCATTCTCTTTTTAATACGGTCAAAAGTACCTTTCATAAACAATGCACCAATTTTAGATGCTGTGTGGCTTTTAATATCGGTTTTAAGAAGTTTAAGTAGATTTAAAACTGCACCTTCTGTGCTCTTTAATAAAACATTTCCACTAAATCCATCAGTAACAACCAAATCAACATTACCACTTAATAAATCTCTGCCTTCCATGTTACCAACAAAGTTTAAATCTTCTAAATCTTTTATAAGTGGATATGTGTCATGAGCAAGTTCATTACCCTTTTTATCTTCGGTTCCAATATTTAAAAGTGCAACTCTTGGGTTTTCTATACCATAAACATTTTTTAAATAAGCATTACCCATAATTGCAAAATGTAATAGGTTTAAAGGTTTGCAATCAACATTTGCACCACTATCAACAATTGCAACCATACCTTCTTCTCTATCAATAGTTGGCAAAATTGGACAAAGTGCAGGTCTTGAAACACCTTTAATTCTACCAATTCGCATAAATGCACCTGTAAGTAATGCACCTGTTGAGCCAGCACTAACAATTGCACTAACCGAATCATCTGATCTTAAAAGTTCAAAAGCTTTATACATTGAACTTTCGGTTTTTTGTTTAATTGCCACTGTTGGCACATCCATATTAGTAATGGTATCGGTTGCATTAATAATTTCAATTCTGGATTTATCATAAGTTTGGGTTTTTAAAACTTCTTCAATTTCTTGTTGAGGTCCACACAAAATCATAATTAAATCTTCGTGGTTATTAACAGCTTTAACAGCCCCTAAAACTAATTCTCCCGGTGAATAATCTGCACCATTAACATCTAAAACTATTTTTGACATAATAACTCCAAGCATACTTTTTCTAAATAACATTTTAACACAAATTATTTAATTAATTAAATTAAATAAACAAATTATTTTTTATTTTAATAAAAAAACAAAAAAAATAAGGTAATTTAACCATATTTTTTTAAAAATGAGCATAAAAAAATCGCACAAATAACTGTGCGAAATTTTATTTTAATTCCTAAAACTTGAATTATTTAGATTCTTTTGTTTCCTTGCCTACTTTTTTAACTTCTACACCATCATAGTAGCCACATTTTGTGCATGCTCTATGAGGAGCAGTTAGTTCGTGGCAATGAGGACATTCAACAATAGAAGGTGTTGAAACTTTCCAGTTTGCTTTTCTAGAATTACGTCTTGCTTTAGAAACCTTTCCCTTTGGTACTGCCATTTAATAGCACCTCCTAACAAATTTTTTAAATCGCTTACAAAGTATAGAACAATTAAGTTCATTTGTCAATTATAAAATGAATTATTTTTTTAAATTATTTAATTAATTGTTTTGTTTCCCTAGCAATAACAAGTTCTTCGTTTGTTGGAATAACAAAAACTTTAACTTTACTATCTTCGGTTGAAAGTTCGCCAAAATCACCAAATACTGATGGATTTTTTTCTGCATCAAACTTAACACCTAAATAAGTTAAATTATTTAAAACTGTTTCTCTAACAAGTGGATCTCTTTCGCCAATTCCACCTGTAAATACAATGGCATCTAATCCATTCATGGCAGCCGCATATGAACCAATGTATTTAATAATACGGTAGCACATAGCATCATATGCTAATTTGCAATCAGCATTATCTAAATTTGCTTCAATATCTCTCATGTCAGAGTATCCACACAAACCTAACATACCACTCTTTTTATTTAAGTAATTAACTGCTTCTTTAACAGTAAATCCTCTTTTTTCACATAAGAAACTTACAACAGAAGGATCAATATCACCTGTTCTGGTTCCCATTACTAAACCCTCTAATGGAGTAAAGCCCATTGAAGTATCAAAACTTTTTCCGTTTAAAACAGCACACATACTGCTACCACTACCCAAATGGCAAGTAACAATTTTTGTATCTTTTGCTCCACCTAATAGTTTTGCACATTCTTGAGACACATAACGGTGACTTGTTCCATGAGCACCATACTTACGAATTTTAAGTTCTTCGTAATCTTGTTTAGGAAGTGCATAACGATAAACATAATCTGGTAATGTTTTGTGGAAACCAATATCAAAAACGGCTACATTTTTAATGTTTGGAGCAATTTTTAAACATGCTTCCATGCCATTAATTGAACCTGGCACATGAAGTGGTGAAAAATCGACTTTTGTTTTAAAATCAGCTAAAACTTCTGGTGTAACAACTACACTATCAAAGTAAGTTTCGCCAACATTAACAACACGGTGGCCAAAACCAGAAATTTCTTTAATACTTTTAATAACACCAATTTCGCTATCGGTTAATGTTTTAATAACATATTCCATAGCTTCAACATGAGAAGGCATAACATATTTTGTTGTGTATGCTTTTCCGTTTGCTTTATAGGTTAAAAACGAATCATCAATACCAATTCTTTCGCAATTACCTTTTGCAATTACTGATTCATCTTCCATATTTAGAAGTTGAAATTTTAAACTTGAACTACCTGCATTAATAACTAAAATTTTCATAACTAATTCCTTTATTTTCTTTATTTTACATCAACTATATTATCACAAAAAATTAAATATTTCAACAAAACTATTCTGTCTGTAAAACAGTTATAGCAATTGCTCTTAAAATTTCGTTTCTGTCTGCACCACGGCTTAAATCGTTAACAGGTTTTCTGAAACCTTGTGTGATAGGTCCAATACATTTAAATCCTGCAAATCTTTGCATAATTTTATAAGCAATGTTACCGCTTTGAAGGTCTGGGAAAATTAAAACATTTGCTTTACCTTCAACCTTGCTTCCTGGTGCTTTTTTAGCACATACAGAAGGAACTACTGCTGAATCAAATTGGAATTCGCCATCAACAATAAAATCAGGATTACTTTCTAAAATTAAACTTGTTGCTTCTCTAACCTTTAAAGCACTATCGCCATCTGCACTACCTTTTGTTGAATAGCTTAACATTGCCGCTCTTGGAACTTTAATGTTTGCAACAGTTTTAGCTGAATTAACAGTGTCAAAACAAATTTGTTTTAGTTGTGGAGCTGTTGGGTCAATGTTTAAACCACAGTCAGATAACACAACAACACCGTTATCACCAAATTCTTTATTTTCAGAAATCATAATCATGTAACTAGAAATTAAAGATTCTTTAGTTTTGCCTTTAATAATTTGAAGAGCTGGTCTTAAAGCATCTGCAGTTGTAAATTCTGCCCCACCAACTTGACCATCTACCAAACTTAATTCAACCATCATTGTTGCAAAATACATAGGATTTTTTAGTAGGTCAAAAGCACCTTCAAGTGTTACACCTTTATCTTGTCTTTTTAAGTGTAATGCATTTGCTAAAACCGGTGTTAAATCAGAATTATTAATGTTAACAACTCTTAAATATTCACTTTCTGTAACATTGTGTTTTTCTACTAATTTATTATCGGAAACTAGTAAAACCATTTTAGCAATTTTGTTTTCGGCTGCCATAATACCAGCCATCATAACTTCTTCATTCATCCCTGCTTCTGGTAAAACAATTGTCTTGTTTTTGTTTTTAGCATTTTCTAAAAGTTCTTTTTCAAAAGCTGAATTTATACCTTTAATATCCATAAAATCTCCATATTTTTTATTATTTTTGTTTTTTGTTTTGCTAAAACATAAATTATTATTGTATAATGTATTATAATGAATTACGAAAATTTGTAAAATAAAACAGGTGATGAATTATGAAAATTTGTGCAATTATTAGTGAATATAACCCGTTTCATTACGGTCATTTAAAACATATTACCGATGCAAAAAAACAAAGTGGTGCCGATGCCGTTATGGTTATTTTAAGTGGTAACTTTACTCAAAGAGGCGAACCTTGCATTTTAAATAAACATGTTAGAGCAAGAATTGCCTTAGAAGCTGGAGCAGATATTGTTGTTCAAATGCCAACAGCTTATGCCACTGCTTCTGCCGAAATTTTTGCTATGGCTGGTGTTAAAATTGCAAACAGTTTTGAAAATGTTACCCACCTTGCTTTTGGTTGCGAAACAGAAAACACTGAACTACTTAAAGAACTTGCAAACTTTTTAGCAAAAGAACCAAAAGAATATCAAACTGCCCTAAAAAAATATTTAGACGAAGGAAATTCGTTAGTTGTTAGTAGAGAAAAAGCAATTGAAGAACTTGTTAAAGAAGAAAAAATTTCATTTAGTGAAATTACAGAAGTTGGCAACATTTTAAAACAACCAAACAATATTTTAGCTATTGAATATTTAAAAGCACTAATTAAAACAAACAGCAACATTATCCCTGTGTTTACAACAAGGGGCGATAGCGAATATGCTAGTGAAGAAGTTGTTGGTAAAAACACAAGTGCCACTGCAATTAGAGCAAGATTATATAAAACCGGAAAAGTTAGATCGGTTAAAAAACTTGTTCCACAATTCACCTATTCTTTATTAAAAGAAGAAATGAGAACATTTGGACTTCCTGATACTACACTATTTAACAATCTTTGCCTATACTCTTTAAAAATGGCAAGTAAAGAAGATATTAAAAAAGTGTTTGATGTTAGCGAAGGTTTAGAAAATAGATTTTTTGAACTTTCAAGAAACACAAAAGATTTAAATGAATTGTTATTACAAGTAAAAACAAAAAGATACACTTACACCAGAATTAAAAGAATTGTTTTAGGTAATTTATTACAAATTAATGCCAAAGCAGTAAAATCAATTTACGATTTAAAAGTTTTACCTTTCATTAAAGTTTTAGCATTTAAAAACGATAGCAACGAACTATTAAAAAGTGTAAGTGCTAACACAAATTTAATTATTAGAGTAAACAATGTTGAAAGTGAACAAAGTGAAATTTATAAAGAACTTGCAAGTATTGAAGATAGAGCAAACCAAGTTTACTATATGCTACTTCGCAAAAACAATTCAATTCCTGAATACACACCTGATTTATTAACAAAAAGCATTAAAATATAAACAAAAGACAAGTTGAAAAACTTGTCTTTTTTCCTTTATTTTTTATTTTCTTCTGCTTTTTTAATTATCTTTTTAATTTTTGGCATAAGTTTAATTGTTTCGTTATAACCTATTTTAATTAATTGTTCCGATATATCCTTACCAAAGTTATAAGTTCTATAATTCTTTAACGGTAAATTAATTCGTAAATCTGCAAATTTCTTTTTTGTTTCAACCAACTTTTTTTGCATAATAAAAAACGAAAAAGCCACTGTGTGAACTGTTGTTTTAGGTTTTGTATATGGTGTGAAATCTGATAACAAATTAACTGATAACACAACATCTGCCCCCATATTTTTAACATGGTCTTCTGGAATATTGTTTAAAGTTCCACCATCAACCAATAATCTGCCATTTATTTCGTGTGGAACAAACACCCCTGGAACACTTATACTTGCCCTAATGGCATCTAATAATGAACCACTATTTAAAACAACTTCTTCACCATTTTCAATATCAACAGCAACTGCTGCAAATTTCAATGGCAAATCTTCAATGTTAGGTTCTGCTTTTAAAACGGATTTAATAATCTTAATTGCAGATTTTCCTGTTAAAATACCAGATGGATTAATAAGATTTAAATCTAATAATTGTGTGGTTTTTATTTTAAGAGCTTCTTGTTCCATGTTATTAACCGAAACACCTGCTGCATATACTCCACCTATTAGCGAACCGATTGATGTTCCTGTAATAATTTCTGGATTAATACCATTTTCTTCTAGTGCTTTTAAAACCCCAATATGAGCCATTCCTAATGCTCCACCACCACCTAATGCAATTCCAACTTTAATTTTGCTCATATTACACCTCCTAAAATCATACCATTTAATGTAAAATAAATTATAGTTATAAATTAATAACTATTATGCTTTTTACTTTTTTTACATTATATCACTATAACAATATTTTGGGGTGCAATTATTTGAAAAAAAACAGTATTTTTTTATCATTTCTTATAATTATTATCATACTTTGTTTAGTATTAGTTCCCGAAATCGCAATAAAATCTAGTTTATCAGGAATAACAGTTTGGGCCACTGCAATTTTACCTGCACTACTCCCCTTTTTCTTTTTTACAAAACTATTAGGCGAACTTGGTTATATTAACGAAATATCGGGCAAAATAGCCCCATTAACCAAGCGGCTATACAACACTAGTGGAATTAGTGGGTATGTTTATTTAATGAGCATTTTATCGGGCTACCCTGTTGGAGCAAAACTAACCTGTGATTTATATGAAAACAAGTTTATTGATTTAGGACAAGCACACCGAATTATCACTTTTACAAGCACTAGTGGACCACTATTTATTTTAGGCACTGTTGCTGTTGGAATGTTTAAAAATAAAACCATTGGTTATGTTGTTTTAATCTCGCATTTTATATCGGCATTAATAAATGGTTTATTTTACAGAAAATATATGTTAAAAGAAACAGGAAACTGTTTAAGCAAAGAAAAATTTACACAAATACCCAATAAGAATATTTTAGAAAACTGTATGTTAAATTCAATAAAAAGCATATTAATTGTTGGTGGCTATATATCTGTGTTTTTTATGTTAATAACCCTTGTTAACCACTTTAATTTATACTTTCCGTTAACTTTAATGTTTAATAAAATATTCCCATTTGTTAACAGTGAAATTTTAGTGGCAATTTTAAATGGTATAATTGAATTAACTAGGGGTTGTTTAGATTTAAGTTTATTAAATTTAAACCCTAAACTTTTATCTGTAATTCTATCGGCAATTATATCGTTTGGTGGAATTTCTATAAACTTGCAAGCACTAACCTTTTTAAGGCGAATTAATATAAAAATTAGCTTCTATTTTCTTCAAAAAATAACACATTGTGCAATAAGTATAATTTTGGCTTTTTTAATAGGATTTTTTGTTTTTGGGTAGCATTGACCTTTTTATTTAAATTTGATATAATATAATAAATATAGTGGGGTTAATTATGAGCGATTTAAAAACAAAATTAATTGTTGAAAAAGTTTTTAATCAAGCTAAAAACGGAGTGGTTACCATTGGTGATGACCAATTGGGCTACTGGACTTTTTACACCCGTTTTTTTAACAATATTAACAATAAAAACAACACAACAAATTCAAATTACCCTACTATAAAAATAAGTGATTATCCACTATTTTTACACGAAATCACACAATATTTAAACACTGCTAAAAAATTTTATTCAAGGGACCAAGATTACTTTGATTTTAGCGATGAAAATTTTCCGGAAAAATTGTTTTTAGATTTAATTATTAATGGAACACCAACCGATTTTGAAAACATTATTCCGTACATACAAAACAGAACAAAAATGCTTGAAACACCTGTTGAAACAGGCAGATTTGATATGGGTAATTTTGGAGATTTAAATTTTGTTGGAATTGTTACAAAAAGATTTTCAAATTTAGAAGGTCCATACAGATTTATTCCTGTTTTTGAAGACCCTGCAACCCATACTGAATTTAGATTGCCAACAGTTACATTTGGAATTGTTGACGATAAAGCAACAGTGTTCGCAATGCAAAATGAAGACACAAATCAAACAAACCCACTTGCTAAAAAACTAGATAGATATTTTAGAAAAGTTAATAAAGATGTTGACCCTAACGATATTATTGCAAATGTATCACCTAATGCAGTTGTTTCGTTAACATTATTTGTTGAATATTTAAAACAACACAACATTACAAATATAACATCACCTACCCTTATGCCTATTAGATATAATGCAAACCTAGTTTCAAAATTTAACAGATATAAAACTAGCGAAGAGAAAAAAAATGCTGTGTGGGAACACAACAGAAATCAGTTTAACATAACAAACAAACTTTCCTATTTAATGTTAAGGTATGCACATCACTTTAACAATAGCACAGCCGATTTTGATGATGTTACACAAACAATGCAATTAACTGTTAACCCACAAACAAATTATGGCGACAATGTTATTTATGATATTGCAAAAACCATTAAATTTCAAACTTTACAACAAGCAGATAAAAATGAAAAAGCCACTAGATTTTAGTGGCTTTTTATTATTTATAATAGAATTGAACCAAACATTCCTTAAAATCATTATAATAGAATTTAACTTGTTTATTTTTGCCTATCATATATTCCAACGGAATAACCAAAGCATTAACAATATTTAAGTTTTCTAAATCAATTGCTTCAAACATAGCATTAATAATGATGTTTAATTCTTCTTTTTGTTCATAGTTAATTTTACTTCTGCCAATTACAGACAATAATTCGTTTAACGACATTCTTAAATTTGCAAATAAAAGTTTTTCTTCTGTGCAAGGTTCTTCTTCATAATCTTCTTCTAATTCTTCTTCCAACTCTTCTTCATCTAACGGAGTTCCATCTTCATTACAACACAAAAGTTCAAGAACTGCATTTTTAAATGGAACAAGCACAGACAATGCAAAGTTACTATAACTAATATTATAACCTTCTGGACTGTAAAAATAATCGTTTACGAAATTTTGCAAATTCATTTTTTGATTATCAACTTCAAGCAAAATGCAAAAAACCAAAGCAATTATTTTTTCTTCTTGCTCAGGAACTAAAAAATAACCACCATTAACTTTACTACTTGTTTTTGCCTTTTCAAATTCTTCCTTAAATTTAAAATCAGACAAAACATCGGCAAACAAATTATAAAGTATTTCAGAATTGGCAATTGCTTTTAAAATTTTTGAAATTTTAATATCAGATAAAATAAATCTACCTTGAATCATTTCATTACAAGCATCAAAAAATGTTTTAATTTTTACATTTTCACTTTCAGGATATATCATTAGTTACTCCGTAATTAGTTTAAAAATTTTTGTGGGTACTATTAAAGTATAGTAAATTTCTTGTTTTTAAGCAAATAAATTAAAATATGTAGTATAAATTAAAGCAATTTAATATTTTTATATTTAAAGGTTTGTTGTGGAAAATTTTTAATTGTGATATACTTTGTTTGGATTTTAAATATAAAGGTTTAATTATGGATAAAGTTTTAGAGTATACACAAGACAGCACAATAAACAAATTAAAACTATTATTTTTGTTAGATAAAATGGAAATTCCACTAACAGAAAATAACATTATTGACATTTGCACAAGCAGAAATAATTGGATTAACTACATGGATTGCAAAGAAATTTTATGGCAATTACTTGAAGTTGGTTTTATTTACAAAAATGAAATGGATAATGAAGAATGCAGATATGGAATAACTGTTGATGGTAGAAATTGTTTAAGTCATTTCTTTTTAAGAATTCCACAAAGTTTAAGAGAAGAAATTTCTACTTTTATTAAAGAAAACAAACTAAACCTAAAACGAAGCCAAGAATATGTTTCTGATTATGTTAAAAACCCAGACGGTTCACACACTGTTACATTAAAAATTAAAGAACCTATTTTAACTAGCCCATTACTTGAAATAAAACTTAAAGCACCTAACCGACATGCTGCAATTACTGCATGTAAAAAATGGAAAGAAAATGCTGCGAACATTTTTGAATATTTATATGACACAATTATTGACAACTAAAATTTTAAGGAGAAATTAAAATGAACAGTTATAAAACATATGGTGTTTGTTCAAGACAAATTGATTTTGATGTTGAAAACGGAATCGTTAAAAATGTTAAATTTATTGGTGGTTGCATGGGCAATACAACCGGTGTTAGCAAACTAGTTGAAGGAATGAAAATTGAAGAAGTTATTGCCCGTTTAGAAGGCATTAAATGCAGACCAACAACTTCATGCCCTGACCAACTTGCACAAGCATTAAAAAAATATTTAGAAGATAATAAATAAAAAGGCCTAGCTATTTGCTAGGTCTTTTTTTATTTTACTAATTTGCTAATTGCTTGTTCTAGATTTTGTTTAATTTCGTTATACTTAACAATTTTTGCTTTTTCGTTATCTACTAATGCTTGTGGAGCTCTGGCAACAAAACCTGGGTTTGCAAGCATTTTTTCTGCTCTTGAAATTTCTGCAACTGTTTTTTCAAGTTCTGCATTTAATCTTTCAAGTTCTTTTTCTGGGTTAATCATATCGCCATTAGGAATATAAACTTTTAACAAATCGTTAACAATAACTGTGCTATTTTCAAGTTCTGCACCATTTGTTACAAGTTCAATTTCTTTACCACTAGCAAGTTTTTTAATCATTTCTAAATTAGCTTTAATTTCTTTATTAGAAGTTTCAACAAACAAGTTTGTTCTAACATTATCGGCAACATTCATTTCCTTACGGGTGTTACGAATGTTTCTAACAATGTTCATAACTTCGTTCATTGTTTTATAACTTGTTGTAAAGTTAAGTTCTTTTGTAAATGTTGGGAAACTTGAAACCATAATGCTTTCTTCGTGGTTAGGAAGTTCAGCATAAATTGTTTCGGTTACAAAAGGCATAACCGGATGTAACATTTTTAAAATTTTATCTAAAACATAAACTAAAACATTTAATGTTGTTAATTGTTCTTCGCCTTCAGCATACAAACTTGGTTTACTTGCTTCAATATACCAATCACAGAATTTGCTCCAAACAAAATCATAAATTGTGTTACAAGCCATACCAACATCATATTTTTCATATTGTTTTGTAATTGTGTTAATTGTGTTGTTAAGTTCAGTTAAAATCCATTTATCTGCTAAACCTAATTTAAGTTCGGTTAAAGGTTTAACTTCAAAGTTTACTTTGTTTACATTATCAACTACAAACCTACTAGCATTCCATAATTTGTTAATGAAGTTACTAGCATTTTCGGTTTTATCGTAGCTAAACCTTGAATCCATACCAACACCTGTTCCAATAAGTAAAGCAAATCTTAAAGAATCGGCACCGTATTTTTCAATAATATCAAGTGGATCAATACCATTACCCAAACTTTTACTCATTTTTCTGCCTAATTCATCGCGAACTAAACCATGCATTAAAACATCTTTAAATGGTTCTTTGTCGGTATATTCTAAACCACTGAAAATCATTCTAGCTACCCAGAAGAAAATAATGTCGTAAGCAGTAACCATTAAATCAGTTGGATAGAATTTTTCTAATGATTTAGTTTCTTCTGGCCAACCTAATGTGCTAAATGGCCATAATGCACTACTAAACCAAGTATCAAGTGAATCTGGATCTTGAATTAAATGGTTGCAACCACATTTTGGACATACGGTTGGATCATCCATTTCAACAATTTGTTCACCACATTTTTCACAGGTAAACACAGGAATACGATGACCTGACCATAATTGACGAGAAATACACCAATCTTTAATGTTTTCTAACCAATGGAAATAAATTTTTTCAAATCTTTTTGGGTGGAATTTAATTGTTCCATCTTTAACTTTTTCAATAGCTCTTTTTGCTAAACCATCCATTTTAACATACCATTGTTTTGTAACAATTGGTTCAAGTGTATTATGACATCTTTGACAGTGTCCAACATTATGTGAATAGTTTTCAATTTTTTCCATATAACCTTGGCTTTCAAGTTCGGCAACAAGTTTTTCACGGCAATCTAAACAATTTAAACCAGCAAACTTACCTGCCGCTTCATTCATTGTTCCATCAAGGTTCATAACATTAATTAATGGTAAGTTATGTCTTTTACCAATTTCGTAGTCATTAGGATCGTGAGCAGGAGTAATTTTAACCATACCTGTTCCAAACGAAATATCAACATAACTATCGGCAATAATAGGAATTGGTTTGTTAACAATAGGTAAAATAACATTTGTTCCTATTAATTTTTTATATCTTTTATCTTTTGGGTTTACTGCAACTGCCACATCACCAAACATTGTTTCTGGTCTTGTTGTTGCAACAATAATAAATTTATCGGTGTTTTCAATTGGATATTTAATATGCCAAATATGACCTTTATCGTTTTGATAATCTACTTCAATATCTGAAAGTGCTGTTTTACAAGTTGTACACCAGTTTGTAATACGGCTACCTTGATAAATTAAACCTTTATGGTATAAATCATAAAAAGATTTTCTAACACTTTTACATCTTGGTTCATCTAGTGTAAATGCTAATCTATCCCAATCACATGAAATACCAACTTTTTTAAATTGAGAAAGAATTTTTCCACCAAATTCATCATACCATTTTTGCATTTCCACTTGAAATGCTTCTCTACCAATATCTTCCTTTTTAATACCTTGTTCAGCTAACCTTTCAACAACTTTTACTTCGGTTGCAAGTGCTGCATGGTCGGTTCCAGGTAAAAGTAAAGCTTCAAAACCTTGCATTCTTTTATAACGAATAATGCTATCCATAATTGAAATGCCATAAGCATGACCAATGTGTAATTTACTTGTGATGTTTGGTGGTGGCATAACAATAGTAAAAGGCTGTTTACTTGAATTTTCATCAGCCTTAAAATAGCCCTTATCCATCCACTTTTTGTATATATCTGCTTCAAACTTTGCAGGATTAAATGACTTTTCCATAATATTAAAATTTTCCTTTATGCTATAAATTTTTGCTGTTAAATAATGTTAAATACTAAAATTAGAAATGCTATTAGCATAAGAACTAAACCAACTGTTTTAAATGCTATAAGTGCTGGGTCGTTATCATCAATATCATTTCTTTTACGAATTATTCGGGTTGTTCTACGGGCCAAGACGGCCACAGCCACACCTAAAATGGCAAAACTAATTCCTATTATAATATCAACAGATTTAAGCATAGTTACCACACCTTTAAAATATGTGGACATAAAATTACCAAATGCTTCTAATAAAATTCCCATATTATCCCCTTATGGTTTATTTTTATAGGTTAAGTATAGCAAATTAAACTTTTTATTTCAAGTCATAGGGCCTTAATTTATAGTTTTTTATTATATTTTATAAGTTAAATTTATATTAAAACAACAACAAAACCTAATAGTTAACCTAAAATTTTAAATTTGAATAAAATATTTTAAGAATAAATTTGGAGGTATCATGAAAAAATTTACTTATTTTGCTATTGCTTTTTTTATTTGTGTTAGCACATTTTTAACGGGTTGTAGTTGCAGCAAAAAAGATAATGTAATTAGAGTTAATGAAGTAACTCATAGCATATTTTATGCCCCTTTTTATGTTGCAATAAATAAAGGTTACTTTAAAGATGAAGGCATTGAAATTGAACTTACTAACGGTGGCGGTTCAAATGTTTCCATGACTGCCCTAGTTTCTGGGTCGGCAGATATCGGTTTAATGGGACCAGAAACAGCTGTATATGTTGCTGCACAAGGTAAAAAAGATTTACCAAAAGTTTTTGGACAGTTAACTAAAAGAGATGGCTCATTTTTAGTTGGCAGAACCGAAATGCCCAACTTTAATTGGTCAGATTTAGAAGGAAGCGAAATTATTGCTGGAAGAAGAGGTGGTATGCCTGCTATGTCACTTGAATATGCACTAGAACAAAATGGTTTAGTTGATGGCGAAAACATAACATTAAGATACGATATTGAATTTAACAACACAACAACAGCTTTTCAAGGTGGTACTGCTGATTTTGTAACTGCATTTGAACCATCGGCTAGTAGTTTAGTTTCGGCTGGAAATGCACATATTGTTGCTAGTGTTGGCGAAGAAAGTGGCGAAGTTCCGTTTACATGTTTTATGGCAAACGAAAGTTATATTAGTAAAAACAAAGAAATTGTTAAAGGTTTTTTAAGAGCCGTTTTAAAAGCATACAACTTTATTATGACTGCAAACATTAATGATGTTGTTTCGGCACTAATTCCATCATTTGACACAAGCACAAAAGAAAGCATTAAAACATGTATTGAAAACTACAAAGACATTGATGCTTGGGTTAGCAACCCTGCCATGACTGAATCAGCTTATAACCGACTAACAACCATTATGAGTAATGCTGGTGAATTAACCGAAAATATTCCATTTTCAACAATTGTAGATAACACAATTGCAAACGAAGTATATAGCGAATTAACAGCATAAAAAATAGAAGGGATTTCCCTTCTATTTCTTTTTTCCACCCATACCTGGACCATATCCAGAAATAATTCTTTCAATTTGTTCAGGAGTGTATCTATCTAATTCACCTTCAATAGAAATTGAACTAATTTCAGAAATTCTTCTCTTTATTCCTGTTAAAACTCTTAATTGTTGATTTCTACCTTTAATTTGAACTTGTGGTAAAAGTGTTTGCCTTGGCACTGAACCCCTAATAATAACTTTTGGAGCTTGTTGCCTTGGACTAATAATAAATCTGCCTGTTGGTCTTGTAAGTCTTGGAGCAGGTTTTGGAGTTTTAATTCCTAAAATTTGATCGTGTAAAAATTCTGCATGTTCATAACGAGTGTCGTACACAATTTCGCCAGAAAGTTTCTTTTGCAATAAAACAACAGGTTTTTCGGCTGAATCGGCTGACATTGTTTGGTTTTTAACAACATAACACATATCACAATAAGGTAAAATTTCAACTAAATTTTGACTATCTACTTCATACATTTCTTGTAATACCGAGGCATCTAATTCAACATTTTTTCTGCCATGCCCACCTTCCCTTCTTCTTTTTTCCACCATAGAAATATTTTCTTGTGGATTAGATTTTGTTAGGTAAAGCATACAAATATTGTAGCCATATTTTAGTTTTGCAATTTTAATAAATTCACGATAGTTTGCATCAAATTGAGCAGCTTCCAACATAAAAGATTTACCTTTTTCTAATAGTGCTGCCTTATAAGCAATTTCTTCTTGCAAAGTCATTTTTTCATTATTATAAAAACGGTTAACAAAAGGAATAAATTTACCTTCGGTATCGGTAAGCAAACCAGCTTCGTATAAGTTGGCAATAATGGTTGTTTTACCAGAACCTGATGGACCAACAACAACAATCAAATCTCTGCCATCAGCCATTTGACTATCATCTGTTGAATTTTTTCCTTTAACATAATTAAAAATGATTTCTACATTTTGAGCATGAGTAAAAGGAATAAAACCATTTTGTATTAAGTTTAACAATTTATCTTCTCTTTCTTGATTAAACATTACAATATTCCCCTATTACAGTTATATTTTAACATATAATTATAAATTTTTCAATAGCAAAGCACACTTTAACACTAATTAGAAAATAAAAATATAATGAAGTATATTAGAGAAAACTCTAATTAAATAAAAATGGAGCAAATATGTTAGAATTTAATAATGTTGCTTATAAATATTATAGTAAAAACGGCGAAACTTTGGCTTTAAACAACATTAATTTTAAAATTAACGAAGGCGAACTAATTGCAATTGTTGGACCTAGTGGCTGTGGAAAAACCACAATTTTATCATTAATTTCTGGACTGCTTACACCAACAAAGGGTTCCGTTTTAATAAATGGAAAACCAGCAGAAGTTAACAAAAGTGGTTATATGTTTCAAAAAGATCATTTGTTTGATTGGCGAACAATAGAACAAAATGTGTGTTTAGGGCTAGAAATTCAAAGAAGCAAATACAAAAATAAAACAGAAAAAAATATAATAAAAAATTTAAAGTTAACAAATATTGAAAGAAAACAATTATTTAATAAAAATAAAGAATCTGCCCAAAATTTACTTAAAAAATATGGTTTATGGGAGTTTAAAGATAAGTACCCCAACCAATTAAGTGGTGGTATGCGACAAAGGGTTTCGTTAATTAGAACTTTGGCTTTAAAACCTGAAATTTTATTGTTAGACGAACCTTTTTCTGCACTAGATTACCAAACCAGATTAAACCTTTGCGATGATGTTTATAACATTTTAAAAACAGAAAAGAAAACTGCAATATTAGTTACTCACGACATTTCTGAAGCAATTAGTATGGCAGATAGAATTATAGTTTTAACACCAAGACCTGCAACAATAAAAAATATTCACAAAATTTTATTAACTGCAAAAACTCCACTTTTAAAAAGAGAAGAAATCGGATTTAATGTTTATTTTAATAAAATTTGGAAGGAATTAGTTTGAAAAAAGAAAATATTAAACAAATAAATAAAAAACCTGTTCATTCAAAAGAATATAGTGAATATTTAAAAAAGATTAGAATAAACAAAGGAATTATTCTAACATTTCAGTTGGCAATTTTAATTTCGGTATTTTTTGTTTGGGAGTTACTTGCACAGTTAAACTTAATTGATACTTTTATAATGAGTTGTCCTAGCAAAATTGTTTCACAACTTGCAATTTTAATTAACAACGGTACACTATTTTACCACATTGGTATTACCCTTATGGAAGCAACTGTTGGATTTATTATTGCAACTGTTGGTGGTAGTGTTATTGCTATAATTCTTTGGTGGAACGAAACTCTCCGTAGAATTTTAGACCCCTATATTGTTGTAATTAATAGCTTGCCCAAAATTGCACTAGGACCTATTTTGATTATTTGGATTGGTGCTGGATTTGGCTCAATTATTGCTATGGATATTTTAATTATGATTGTTATTACAATATTAAGTATGTTAAGTGCTTTTAATTCATGTGATACAAATAAAATATTATTACTTAAAAGTATGGGAGCAAACAAACTACAAATATTATTAAAATTAATAATTCCAAACTCATTAATTGAATTTATTTCTGTTTTAAAAATTAATGTTGGCTTAACTTGGGTTGGAACAATTATGGGAGAATATTTAGTTAGCAAAGCTGGGCTTGGATATTTAATTGTTTATGGTGGTCAAGTGTTTAAACTAGACCTTGTTATGGCAAGCACTATTATACTTTGTTTACTAGCTGTTTTAATGTATTTTTTAATTGTTATTTTAGAAAAATTTGTTAACAGAAAACGAAACAATCATTAAAATAAAAGCACCTTAATTATTTTTAAGGTGTTTTATTATTTTAGCTTTATTTGGTGTGTTTTTTTAAGTTTGCATAGTAGTTTGATTTATTGATTTTATAAAAACTATTATTATTAAAAAAATTCCTAAAGCCCCAATTAATGGATAAAAACATTCAACAATTTTATTAAACCCAAACAAACTAAAAACATACCCCAAAACAGATGTTATTATAGCTGAAACTATTTCACATTTAATGCTTATTTTAACAACAGAAACTATTGTGTAAGAAACCGAAAGTATGCTTGAAAATATAGCAAACCAAATACAAATTAAAACAACTATGCCCCATAATTTATTTATATTACCTGATATTGTTGCCATTGGCAAATCAGACAATTTAGATTGATTTATTAAAACAAAATTAAACAAAAATATTAACAAAACTAAAATTAAACAGCTAATTATTGACGAAATTTTAATGTGTTTTTTTGAGTAATCTTTACCAACTGTAAGTAATATTGAACTTGCAAGTAACATATTAATTCCAACATAATTTACCGATGAAATTAAAGCATTTATTATGTTTGATTCCGTATTAAAATTAATGTTGAAATTAGTGTTTTTTAAACTTAATATTGCTGAAATTATTAACAATAGTATTGTTAAAGGAATAAAAAAATTATTAAATTTACTAATTCTATTTAAGCCACCTATTAACACAAAAACAACAATAAAAACCGTAAATATAGTAAAAATTTTTGAAATTGTTTCATTAAAAACTGTTAAATAAACTTCATAAATTCCTGCATACATACCAGCCAAAACAATACAGTAAGAAAACAAGAAACATAAATTGAATATAACTGAAAATTTACCAAAAAGTTGTTTGTTTACTTCAAAAATATTTTTTGTTTTAAAAGTTTTTGAATAGTTTAAAAATAATTTAACACTAAAATAAAACAGAAAAAATGATAGTGTTATTGTAGTAAAACTAATTAAACCGTAGCTACTAAAAAATACCACAATTTCCTTTCCACTTGCAAACCCTGCACCTATTATTGTTGCTAATATTAAACAAACCAAAGTAAAAATATTTTTCATATATTATGTATATAATTAAAACATTTAAAATATTAAAAAAAACGGTGCTTTTACACCGTTTTTTTATGTTTTTATCTGTTTTTGAAAACGACAAAAAGTGCAATATTAATTACTTGCACTTTTTATCTAAAACCCAAACCAAATTAAGCATTTGGTTCTGTTGGATTTATTTGTCCGTAGTTATGACTAGAATCATTTAACCATCTTTCGTTAACTTTTGTAATTGTAACATTAATGGTTGCATCTGTTGATGTTGGAAGTAAATCAAATTCTAGTTTTTTACCTACACCTGTATCTACTATTTCGTTTTCCCTACCAATTAAATGTAAGGTTGGTTCGTAGAACATTGGTGGGTTAATAACTAACACATAATGACCACGAGTTATATCGTATAACTTTTTAGTTTCACCATTATTTAACACAATTAAATAAGATGTTCCTGTATCCATGTTTTTAGCAATTACGGTTATTTTTGTATCAGGAGAAACTGTTTGTCCCTCAATAGCATCAATAAAGCCATTAATTGTAAATTCATATTTCTTTCTAATGAAGTAAACTTCAATAGTGTGACCATTTACTGTTTGACCAAATTCAATTAATTCTCTTGCGGCACCAACTTGTTCAATTCCGTCAACTTTAACAGTTTCAATTAATCCTTCAGTTCTTGGAACTACATCAAATCCTACATAGTTACCTGTTAGAACATAAACTAATTCGGTAACATTGTCATCATTAATTACCCTGCTACTTTGTTCACCATCACGATTATAATTCCTACGGAATACATCACCATGTTTGGTAAAGTCACGATAATAATCTTCGTGAGTAACTGTTACTTCAATAATTTGATAATCATTATTAAAGTAGAACAATGGATAACCTTCATTTAGTTGAACTGCAGTATAGTCAATAGCCCAAATAAAGTCATAATCCCAATTAATATAGGTTGCTTCTTTTCTTAAATCAGCACTTGATTTACTTTCTGCACGATTTGTATAGAAAGTTGTTGCAAATGATGAACTGTTTGTTGAACCTGCTTTACCTATACCTTGTTTTTCGTTTAATCCCATAGCAGAATTAAAGTAGTTATAAGCAACTAAATCGGTTTCGGTTACTTCGTTTGTTGTGTAGTTAGATGTTACACCAATTACACCACCCACTGTACCTGTTGCTGTAAATTTAGATGCATTTGCATAAGTATATTTAACAAGTCCTGTGTTATTTCCTACAACACCACCTGCTGCTAATGCAGCTGCTTTTGTTACTAATGTTCCTTCAAAGAAGGCATTGGTTAATTCACCTAAGTTTCCACCTATAATTCCACCAACAATGCCGTTTGCAACATTGTTAACAACATTTGCACTTGATGATACTTGGTCAATTACTGCGGCATTACTACCTACAACACCACCACCAGCACCGTTATTAACTTCAATGTTAATGTGTGTTGTTGATTTGTCTAATTTTCCACCAGCAATTCCACCAGCAATAGCACCAATATATGCAGGAGTTGTGCTTAATGATTTTACAATACCAGCATTTTTAGCATCTTCTAGATTAATATCTATTAATGTTATGGTTGAATTGGTTGCATAACCAACTACTGCACCAGCATATTGTTTATTTGAAACTACATGAGCAAGACCCATATCTAAATTAGAAATTTCAGCATTGTTAATGTAACCAAATAAACCAACAGCATTATCGCAATAAGTATTATAGTAATTTTGAATGGTTAAACCATAAATTATTTTGTTATTTCCTTTAAATATTCCTTCAAATGGATGTTCACTAGTTCCAATTGGTGTAAAGTAATGACCGAATAAATCAATATCATTTTTAAGTTCAAATGTTACACCAGCTGTTTCTAATTCACCTGAGTTTACTTTATTACTTATCCAAATTAATTCTTTGGCTGTTGTAATATTATAAACACCATTTTCATCTGGTAATAATTCAAATTCTGTAACTGTTCCATCTGCTTCAATTGTTGTGGTTGTTTCCTTCCAATAATCCCAAGTAGATGCTGTCCAAATAAATGGTAAACCACTATGGTAATCAGTACTATTTGTTCCGTAGTACTTAATTCCCCAAGTTTCAGCAAAATCGTAGTTAGTAAATGTATCTATGTTTCTTAGTTCGGCAATTGTTTTACTTGTTACACCAACTTGTTCCAAAGTTCCTGCATTTGTACTTAAATAATATACCGATGAGAAATCTTTGGTTAAGGTTTCGTCTAGGAATCCATAAACTCCACCTGTTTGTGCACCTGTAACACTTCCAATATTATATGCATTTGTAACTTTTACAGAAGTATCTTGGCTAGTGTTTTTATAACCAAATAATCCACCTGCATAATTTGAACCTTGAACAGAACCCCAGTTATAAACATCGGTCATTGTTCCACGAGCATAGTTACCAACTAAACCACCAGAAGTTTTTCCTGAAATTGCTGCATAGTTAGCAGATTTGGTAATTGTGCTATTTAAAGCAGTAATACCAGCAATACCACCAACATATTCAGCTGTATTTTCTCCAACAACCTTACCTGAGTTGTTAGAATTTGAAATAATTGCATTGTTTGTTCCTACAATACCACCTGTGTAAGAACCATAACCTGTTACATTAATTTTGTTCTTAATTTTATCTAATGTGCCATCGTTAATACCTACAACACCACCAATATTTCCTGCACCTTGTAATACACCAGATGTTTGAATATTTCTAAATGTTCCTAGGTTGTGGCCTGCAACACCACCAACTACTGCACCAGATGTTGTAGAAAGAACATCAAAATTGTAGAAGTTTAAGTCAGTTACAACAGCATCTGGCTCTGTAAAGAATCCAACTTGTGTTGCAATTGTTTCAATAAAGATGTTTGTAAGTGTTTTAAAGTCACCAGAAATTGTTCCTTTAAATTGTTTTGCCGGATCACCAGCTACACCAATTGGGTTAAAGTAATATTCAATTAAATCAATATAATCTAACCTATTACCATCGTCATCTAATGGGTAAACTTTGAAGTATTTTCCTTCATAAGTGTTGCCGTTTAAGTTAACTTCGTTAGCAATTAAGCCCCAATCGTGACCGTTTGTAATTAAGTAAGGGTCTTCAATTGTTCCACTTCCACTTAAACTTTCGCTTGGGAAGTCAGTCCATACTTGCCTACGGAATGTTAATTCAACACTAAATTCGTCAATTACATTTAGATATTCCATATATCGTTCGGTTAAACGAAGTGGATCATCTTCTGCAGGACCCAAATCAACTTCAATAGTTTGTGCAGGTTTATTTTCTGAAGCAATAATTGTATCAATAGCATATGTTTCGTTAGCAATTGAATCAAATTTCAACCTGTAACCATGTCTAATTTCAATTTCATAAGTTCCTGGAACAGTGTATAGAGTTGGTGTGAACTCACCTGTTACAGTATTTTGAGTATATAGTTTTAATTTACCATTTGGTCCTAGAATAATTTTAATAATGTAACCTTTTAATTCAAAGTTAATTTTAATTGTTCTAGTTTCTACAATTTCAAACTCTTCTGTTGGACTATCACTTAATACTGTGTGGTTTGGTCTTAAACCATCAGTATAGTCAATAAAGTTATATCCCCAAGCAGGAGTAGATGCAAGTTTAACAACTGTGCCATGATCAATAATTCCATAACCAGTTAAATCTAGAATTGGAACATCTATACCATTAGCTTTAATTGTGTTAATGTAACTACCACCAATTTCGGTTGAGTGTTGTGGAATTGAGATATCAATCCATGTTTCAATATCAACTTGTAAATCATATTGCTTAATAAATTCGGCTTGATATACACCATGTGCTGGTGCACAACCTTCAGCATCTGGGTTTGTTCCGTTTGCTGTGTTATCGTTAGCAATAAATGTAATAACGAATTCATTAGTTGAATAGTTAAGTTCGTGATATTCACCATCAATTGTTTCAGTGTGAAGTTTCCTTACTTCATCTATTGTATAAACTTCATCGTCAGTTTCATGTTGATATACAAATGTATTATAAACAGGAACCGGATCACCATTTCCATCAACAACTATATTACCTTCTGCATCTGTTTCATATAATTGTGTTATTGACTGTAATGTATAAGAGAATGTTTCTGTGCTTGTTACAACATTACCATCTCTAATATGTGTAAGTTTTGTTAATTTATAATGATCTAGATTGTTAATTCTTAATTTAACAACATCGCCATAGTTGTAAATGCCACTTAAGTTTTCTGTTCCATCTTCGTAAAGTAATGTAACATCACCAATATTACCTTCTTCTTGTGGACAAATTGCACTAATATCAAACCTGTACCTATCAATTGTGAAGTTAATATGGATTGTGTGTGAAGTTACAACATTTTCAAATATGTAAGTATATTCTTTAGGTGTATTATCTGGAACTCCTGTAACAGGGTCCTCATCTAATTCTAGTTTAGTAATTTCGCCATCTACAATTTGGTTGTAAATGTGATAATGCAATTCAGCATCAAAATCAATTACTAAATCATCACCTTCTAGAATGTAAATTTCGCCATTTTCATTAACTTGGCCATACATTTCGTCAACAAAGAATTCACCAAGTGCAGCATCGTTAATTGTAATTGTAACTAAATGTGAATGGAAGAACTTCAAGATTGGTAATCCATAGTTGAAGTTTGTGTCACCTTCAGGATGATCTTCTGTTTTTGGATAGAAGTATCTCCACATATTTATGAAGTCAAAGTCATAACCGGTAAATATATCTTTAACTTTTAAATCTTCATAAACATAAGCATTAATATATGTTTCACAATCCACCCCTTTACCAACACCAACATTATCATTGAAGACAACAACTTCTTCTTGATTTTTTTGTTTTGATAAATATAGATATCTTGTATCACTTGCAATTAATGCTGAACCTTTATCTTCGGTTGAGTTAACAATGTAACCAACATTAACTGTGTTTCCTGAACCAACAATATGTCCCATTTCAGCAATTGTTAAATCTTCTTTAATTACATAGTTGTTAAATGAAACAATATCACCATAACTATATGTAAATTGAATATGGATTCTGGTTGCATCACCAACAATACCAGCCGCTTTATTATTAGCATAAATATGACCTGTATTGTACACATTTTTAATTGCAATATGTGATGCAGAGTTATTTGCATAAGCAACTAAACCACCTACTTTGCTATTACCTACAATTTGTGAACGGTTATAACTTTCGGTTAAACCAACATAATTACAAATTACTGAACCATCTGCATTATACTTAAATGCAAATACATCGTTATATAAATCAACATTTGAATTGATTAAATGAGCAACTATACCTGCAACATTTGTGTTACCTGCAACAATACCATGTGAACCTAATCTTACTAATGTTCCACGATTTGTTGTTAAGCCATTGTATGTAACAACTCCTGCTACATTATCTCTACCCATAACAATTCCATCAAATACAATTCCGTGCATTACACCATTGTTTGTTACAACAACACCTGCCACATTATCTTTACCAACAACTACTGCTTTTGTGAAGTTAATATCTCTAACAACACCATTGTTTTTATTGATAAATGCAACATTATCTTCTGCTGCTGAAGCAATATGTAATCCTTCAATTGTATATCCGCCACCATTTAAGTTAGCATTAAATTCTTCAATTACTCTAAAATCAAATCCGTTTAAGTTAATGTTTGCACTAATTAAATAGTAAACATTAGGATTATTGTAAGCAGTTAATCTTTGATCTAATATTTCTGGTTCTTGTCCTTTTTCGTAACATGAATTAATTTGATTAATAAATGTTAAGAATGCTGGAGCTGTACCAATAATATAAGGATTTTGTTTTGTTCCAGCACCTTGTAATTCCGCTGTGGTTGAACCAAATATTGGAGTTACATGTGTTGGACCTAATGCTGAAGTTTCATAGATATTTACAAAGTTAAATCCTTTAAATGTAGATGCACCATCAGAAAGTTTAGCTATTTCAACATCAAATGCTGTAACATCTTCCATATTTCCAATAGGTTTTTCTAAAGCAGCAGGATAAGCTTGCATATCAATATCATATAAGTTTCCAACAATAAAGTATGAATCTGTAATTCCCATACGAACATTTACATAACCTGCAATTGTTCCCACAATACCAGGATCGGTTGCAGTTGAAATAATTCCGTTTGAGTAACTCATATTAATTAATCCTAAGTTAGAACCAACTAATCCACCAACAACATTATCGGTGTTAACAATGATTGAGCCATTGAAGTATGATGCATTTACTATACCAGCATTAATACCAACTAATCCACCAACATAACTGTTAGTGCTATCAACTGTGATTACTGTGTTAGATGAAACCTTATAAATACCTGATCCATTATCAGCATATCCAATAATTGAACCTGTATTGTTTTCACCTGTTACATTAATTAGTGAAGATGTTAATTTTGCATTATACACTCTTGCACCATCACTATATCCAATATAAGAACCTATTGATCTTAAATCTTCTCGTTCATAAACAATTTGAACATTTTCAAGGTTAACATTATTAATATATCCGTTTACAGATTTACCTATAAAGCCAACACCTGTTTCAAATTCTTCTAGGTTGCTAATTACAACACCATTAGAAAGTGTTATTTCATAAGGATCCATATAAATATTTTTTAATGTGTTAACTTGTGTTAAACGATAATCATCTGTGCTGCTAAACATTGTTCCATTGAATGATGTTCCAGCAAAGCCACCAATAGGACTCCAGAATCTAGTTTCAAAGTTAAGATTGTTATATGCAACTTTATAGTATGCATCTTTATAATAATAAGTTTTTCCACTTATTGTGTAAGATTTATTTGTGTTTGCCAAATATATTAATCTAGCAAAATGAGAAGTGTCTTGTAAGATATAAGCTGTGTTTAATGTAGTACCATCGTAGTTAGTAGCATTAATTGTTTGTAAACCTGTTGCTTCATCACAGAAATAAACACTATCTTGTTTACCATAATCATACCAAGTGTATTGTGCATAATTTAGGTGTAAAGTCATATCAGCATTTGTTCCTGTTAATGCATAGGTATAAATATCTTCTAACTCATAAACATTTCCATCAGACAATTCAAAATCTTCAGGAGCTGTAATAACATCAGTATAATCTCTTGGAACGAAATCAAGTGGTCGTTCTAATCCTTCAATAACATCGGTTACCAAATGGAATTCTACAAAAGCATATCTCATTGATGGACTGATATCAAAGGTGATTGTTTCTCCACCGGTTACAGTGTAATAAACTCTGCCTTCTTCTTCGGTTAATGTATATCCTTCTTGAGTTGTGTAGCTTCCACCCTTTGAAGTAATAACTGTAATTTTGAATTCTAATAGTTCTAAATTAAATACATAATCACCTGCTGTTGATGCATTAACAGTTAGAACTGTTAATGTTGCTAATTGATGATAATATGAGCTATTAGAAATGTTGTTTCTATAAGAATATCTACCACTAAACTCATAAGTATATTTTTCACCAATTTCAACACTTGTAGGTTCACCATTAGTATCATAAATTATTGTTTCAGGAGCAACCTTTGATGTGTATGATACACTATCAATCTTATAATAAGAATTTGTAACTTCTGGTTCAATTACAATTTGTGCACCTTCAACATATCTTACTCGTTTATTTCCTTCACCATCATAAGTAATAATTTTAGAAATTCCGTAGTAAGCTTCACCATCAATATCGTTAATGGTTGAAATAATTCTTTGATATGAACAATCTTTATGTTCGTGATTGTTTACATAATTTTCAATTTGGTCTGGTGTCCAACTTGGGTCAATATCTGTAATACAATCATTTTGTAAAGAAATTCTACCTAAATCGTGAGAACTTACATCAAATGTAAACTCATGTAATCTTACATAATAAGCTCTATATGTTCCGGCTGTTGTTCCGTTAACATAGAAATACAAATCAAAAGTTTTTTCATCAAAGATATATTCATTTTCTTTTAGATTTGCTATTGCATCTGCAAGTGCAGCTTGATATGCTGCTTCATTATAAACGGCATTAACCAAAGCACAGTTACTATATTCTGGTGCTTTAATGTAAATACAATCATCGCTTTCGCTAAATGCTGTAATATCTACATAAGTTTCACCGGCAACTTGTTTTTGCCATTTTAACAATCCACCTTCACTATAAGGTTCGGTAGAAAGTTTAATTAATTCACCATGAATATATTCACTTGCACCTGTAAATGCAGGTTGAGAATAATCTACACCATGATCGGCATCGTTTACTAAATCGTTTTGTCTTACAATTTTTGCTAGACCTAACACTGTATCGTTAGATTGAACAATAACTTCGTATCGGTTCCATCTGTAAGAGAATTCATAAGTGTAATCCTTAATGCCTTCTTCAACCTTGAATTCTGTTTTAGTTACATCTTTTGCTTCACCATCAAACAATGCTTCAAATAAGAACATAAATGTTTCTTCGGTGTGAGCATCAGATGTAATTATTACATCGCCTTCATGATCAACCCTAATAACACCTGTGATTCCACTAAACCAACCATAATCACCTGTTACTCTATTAATATAGTGTAAGTTTAGAATTGGTGGGCCGTATTTTTCAAAGAAGTTAATTAGATATTTATTTTGTTCACTATAAACATAATCAAAAGGACCTCTTTCAAAGTTAATTATAATGTTAATTGTGTGAACATTCTCTGTTTCTTGTAATACAGGATATTCATAACCATCGGTATTGTCGTATTTCCAAATATCAACAAAATCCCAATCTTTATAAGTACCAGCATTACTTGTTAAAATTGTTTTATCAATTAAAGCACTATGGTTTTTAGTTGTGTTATAGGTTGTGTTTACAGTGTTAACTGTTGTATCTAAAACATAAGCAGTTACTACATTAATTGCAACATTTGCAACTGTTACATTACCTATTGCACCTAAATTTAATGCTTTTGGAGTTACAGTTGATACTGAGTAAACTCTTTCAACTGTGTTAGATGTGCTTGTGTTTGCATTAAATGAACCAATTACACCAGCAATATATGTGTTAGCCGTTGTGAAACCTGAAGGAACTTCAATTGTTCCCCTTGTGTAGTTGTCAAGAACTTCTAAACCGTTAGAATTATAAATTTCACCAACTAAACCACCAACATTTAATCTTGTTGTGTTTGTTGCATCTACTTTAATATTTGCATTTGTATAGTTTTGTGAAATTAATCCAAGTTCGGCACTATTTGTTCTACCAACTAAACCACCAACATAAGCTGTGTTTAATTGTTCTGTTTGTACTGTTACATTACCTGTAAAGTATGATTTTTGAACAATTGTGTTTGAATCGTTCATTTGTGCCACTGCACCACCAACAATTAATGTTTCGCCATTAATTTGTTGATTATAATGTTTGTTTATAACATCGGCTGTAATTTGAATGTGTTCAACAACACCTTTATTTTCGTTTACAACCATAGCTTGTGAGCCAATTGCCATACTGTTATAGTTTCCAGAATTAACTAAAACTAAATTTTTAATAATTCCTTCATTTTCACTAAACATAGCATTTTGATTTAACACTCTAACATTAGATACTGTAAATCCAGAGAAATCAAGAATAATTGTTGAACCATCTAAATGTGGAATGTCATCCATATTCCAAATTGTTCCAGCAAAATCTAAATCTTTAATAACTCTAGCTCGTTTTGTTGTTGCAGCTGATGTTCCACAATTTTGGATAAACCAAATTAATTCTTGTGGTGTTTCAATTAGATATTCTGTAACAGATGATTCCAATGGAACAGGAACAATTAATGGAACAGACACATCAGTTGAACTGTATGGAGTATTATCAAGAACCCACAAAGTAGGAGCTGCACCTTCAACAATTTCCCAAGGATAGTTGGTGTTATATGTTGAAGTGTCCATAGTATTAGAATATTGAACACCATAATTATTTGAAGATGAATTTATTTTATTTACAAAATATGTGTTTGTAATTGTTGGGGTAATATTATTTACTGCACCAATAATTTCATCAATATCTGAAATTGAAGTTGCATTAACTCCACCACTTACATATGTATCACTTAATTTTAATGTTCCACATGATGAAGCATAACCAATTAAACCACCAACAACATCAACAAAGTTTGCAGATTCAATAATGTTTGAAGCGATAGAAGGATTTTCTTTTACACGACTAGCAGAAATAGTTGTACTTGCATAAGTAGAACCAATTAATCCACCAGCAAAACTTATTTTTGTTCCATTTTTAATAAATTCATGGGAAACAGAAATTTTTGCAGAATAACCTACATCTTGTAAGGTGTTAGCACCTGCAGTAATTGTTCCAATAATTCCACCAATAGAAACTTTATCGTATGGATAATCATCTCTAACATTACTTTCGTTATATTGAACCAAATTATTATATTGAACATACACAAATTCAGTATTTTCCGATCTTCCTACAACACCACCAATAATTACTTCGTTGTAATTTAGTATTGTTGCTTTTCTTGGTGAACCTGCTTCTGCTGGTTCATGTTTATTATCTTCATCTCTGGTTGAGGATATCAATGAAGCAATGGCTTGTCTTAAGCAACAAGTAGAGGCAGGATTGAAATAAAAAAAATGAGCGGTATCGCTCATTTTTTATTCTACCAACAGCACCATTATAGTGCGTAATCTAAAATCATCATTAATAC
>JAZNIS010000025.1:0-6351 GCA_045577635.1 Clostridia bacterium | reverse complement strand
AAGGGTGAAGAGGTTATTGATGCACTAGGGGTTCAACAAAAACTATATTTAAAAACAAAATTAAAACTTGCTCCTGGTGATATTTTAAGAAAACAAATATAATAAAAAACCACAAAATTTTTTGTGGTTTTTTTGTGCTATGCAACTTTTGATTTCCGCCTTTATTTTGTGGTTTTTATTAATTTGCATAGCAGGTATGATTGTTAAAAATTTTGCTATTGAAAATTTTATTAATTTATATTATAATATAATTAATAAATATGGTGGCTTATGGCAAGTATATTAATTAAAATTAAGGAATACATTAAAAATAAAACTTTTAACATTGTTAAGGAAATAAACTCTAACAGTGGTTTTTCTTATTCAAAATTTTCTGGTGTTCCAACAATTTTACCTGCCGAATGTTTTAATCCTGAAAGTCCAGAGTATTTAGCATTTTTTAATAATTATCAAAACAACACTAGTGCTGTTGCAACCGATACTGCAATTTTAACAGGTGCTAATGTTTTAGAAAAATACCAAACAAAAAAAGCAAGGGTTATAACTTCCACACCTGAACAATATGGTGCTGTTTGCGATATTGGTTTTGATGGTGAACTACAATCTGATAGGTGTTCTTTAAGCAATAAGTCAATTAGGCCAGCAATTGTGTTTAGTTCTTTATCAGATATTCCACCAACAGCATATAAGGATTATCACGAAATAGTTAGATTTACTTGTGGCGAATATCCACAAACAGCAGTTAGTCAAAAATTGCAAAGAGAACTTGATTATATTTTATCTAGTGATTATGAAATAAAAAAATCTGGAATATTTAAAACAGGTAAAACATTTTCATTTTTTGAAAAACAAGAAAATGATGAATCTGCAAGATTAATTCAACTAGAAGAATACTCTTATAATGGCGAAAAGTTTGTTAGAATTCCTAGTGCAATTTTTAATTATTACTTAACACTTTCTAACGATCAAATTATTACAGCTCAAAAATCGGAAGAAGTTTGGGTTAAGGTTGAACCTGTAACATTTATACTTAATCCTGTTCAAAACAAAAATGGTGAGTATGTTGCAATTTCTGAAAATGCACTTGTTAGTGGTGTTTCGTTTGACACTTTTTCAACCAACTATGAAACATCAAACTTAAAATTGTTTTTAGAGTTAAGAATGATGCCTGAAATTATTGGTGATGCAGTAACAACAAAAAATTATGTTGTTCCTGAAGGGTATGTTGCATTAGGCAACAATGTTTTTAGTGGAATTAACGGACTAGAACATGTTGTTTTACCACACACATTATCATATATTAACTATTCAGCTTTTAGTAATTCTAACTTATCCCGAATTAGTTATAAAACCAAAGATGGTAAACTTTTAACAACAATTATTCCAGAAGCTCAAAAATTAGATAGTGTTAGCACTTATCAAAATGGAATTATTGTTTATTCAAAGGGCGAACTTCCAACCGAAACAACATTATCATATTTATTAAAAGATGGATCATATGCAGTTTTAAATAATGTAAATTCACAAAAAATTGCACAACTTGCTGTTGATGGTAAATTAGATTTAGTGTTTGATTGGGAACAATCAAAACTACAACTTTCAAAAGGAATGCAAAAACGATCAATTCCACATGGTTTTGTTTTAGAAGCATTAGGAACAGATAAAGAAATTATTAAAAAGTATTACGAAACTGTTAGCACAGGATTGGGCAAATTAGAAGATCAACCTTGGTTTAAAAATTGTAGTCATGCCGATCAAGTTCAGTTGGTAAGATTGTATGCAACAATGGGTGGTTTAGAAACCGATGTTACTCATCAGGCAAACATTACTAACATAATTTGCGATATGAAAAAGTTTTATGGCGAAGATTTTTCAAAGGTATTAAAAAAGCTTAATTTACCAGCAGGGCTAGAACACACAACACAATCAGTGTTAGAATATCAACATGATAAAGATAATAAAATTATTTTGGTTGATGGTGCAGCACAAATTAAAGGAGAAAAACAATTATTTTTCTATAAACAAATATATAATTTTATTGCTGAATATTATGCTGACCCAAATTTTGTTGATGTAGTTGGAACACTAACAACTAAATATTATGATGTTTTAAATTTCTATAAACAAAAACTTGAAAAAAATAATCCAGATAGACATAGTGGAATTAATCCTAATAACTACGAAAGAATTAAGGCAGATGGAATTAATCCGGGTTTAGTTCAAGAATATATGTTTAACTGTCGTTATCACACCGAAAATGTTGAATTACAACAAGTTTTAACACAACTTAAATCACAATATAATTTAAATCCTGCTGTTGTTTCTAGGTTTGATAAACTTATAACCGAAGCAAAAATTTTAGAAGCTAGGGCAGATGCATTAAACAAAGTTAGTGCCGAACCTGTTAGGTTAAAATACTTTATGCCAGATGTTGAAGATGATAATGAAGATTGTGAATTTAGGTTTGTATGGCCACCATTATCATCTGCCACAGCAATAACTATTGGTCAAAGGTTAGGAACTTGTTTCAGGCCTAACGGTAAAAACGAAGCAGGTTTAATTAATTATATAACCGATAAAAGAGATAATTTAATGATTTTGTTTGATTCAAACAATCAACCTTGTGGTTATTGCAGGGTTAACTATGATGTTAACAATAAGGGCATTTTAATAGATACAATTGATTTATCTGATGAACTTGCACTAAACAAAGATAAACACAAAGCAATTTGGGAAACATTTGAACGGGGTGTGTTTAAAATGGCAGAAGCCATGAATGCCGATGGTAAATATCCTGTTGTTCGCATTAGCTGTAAACCCGACCCTTATAACAAAGTTTTGCATATTGTTCAAAAACAATATTTACCTGCATCAAAACTTAAAGCTAAATTACTTGCTGAAAGGTTTTATAGCACCAAACAAGATATTCCACATCAAAAGTATTATTCACAATATTTGCCAACCGAAGAACAATTAATTTTAAAATCACCAGAACTTACTGCTTACACTGAAAAACAAAAAACACCAAATCCAATGGAGATAGTGTAATGGAAAAGTACTTGTATTTTTGTAATATATTAGAACAGATGTTAACCGAAAGTAATGCCTTTAACGAACTTAATTTGTTAGATGTTAACAGGGGTGGAAATAACACAGATTCTAACTATATAATTAATTTTATGGCAAACAATTATTTTGATGGCGGAATTAAACCTTTTAAAAGTTTTGAATTTTCAGATATGAATGAGTTTTTAGAATTTTATTTTAAAGCAATTTCTAGCTATTCTAATTATAACAAATCAGAATTTGAAAGTTTAAAAAATAAAATTAAAACTTACACAACAATTAAGGTTTCTAATAACAACTATTCTAAACAACTATATTTACTTGAAATTGCAAACACAATTTTATTTGCAAAATATGGTTTAAATTTGTTTAATATTAAAAAAGATTAAGCATATCGTTTGATATGCTTTTTCTTTTATTAATATTTTTTTGTTGTACAAGCAAAATTCTACAAATTTCTACATATACATTTTTAGTTTGAAGTTTCAAACAAAATTATAAGTAGGGGTTTGTAATGATATTTGAAAGTTATATAAACTTTATTCAAAAACTAATGTTTTTTTCTTCCTATGTTAAAAACAATTCATCATTTTTAAAGCCATTAACTAGTGAGGAAGAAGATGAGTATTTAGAAAAATATTACAAATTTAAAGATGAAGAATCGTTTAAAATTTTAATTGAACACAATTTAAGATTAGTTGCTCACATAGTTAAAAAGTATAATGGTGCTGATGAAGCAGATGATTTAATTTCTGTTGGTAGTTTGGGACTAATTAAGGCAATTAAAAGTTTTAAACCAAATCATGGCACACAATTTTCTACTTATGCTAGTAAATGTATAGAAAACGAAATTTTAATGCTTTTAAGGGTAAATAAAAAACATAAAAACACAATTTCTATTGAAGAAGCATTAGGTGCTGATAGCGAAGAAAATGAACTTGCAATTATTGATGTTATGTTTGAAAGTGACAATGTTGAGGAAATGGTTAGTAATTCAATTATATCCGAAAAACTAGAAGATAAATTAAAAACAGTTTTAACTAAACGGGAATATATAATTATTTGTTTGCGATATGGTTTAAACGGTAATCCTGCATTAACACAAAGGGAAGTTGCAAATAAGTTAAAAATTAGCCGTAGTTACATATCACGATTAGAAAAAAAGGCACTTGACACCATAAGAGCAAATATAAACAAAAAGGATTATTACTAATAAAACATTAATAACAGATTTGTATTAATTTTGTATAATTTTAAATAAATATTATATAAGGTAATTAACAAATATGAATTTAGATACCATATAGAATTAAAGGGTTGTGTTCTATTAAAAAATAGCCCATATTGACTTTTTGACTAATTTATAGTAAAATATATACAATAAAACTATGTGGTTTTTGGAGAAAATTAATGATTTTTTCAGATAATTACGATAAGTTAATTCAGGCACAATCTGCTTATAATGCCGAAATTAAAAAGTATCCGGAATTGGTTGGCATAGATGATGTTACAGATTTTTTTGGTGTTGCTGTTGCTGAAACCGAAAATCAATTTAAAGCTATTTACGATCATCTAACAACTTTTAACACTGTAAATTCCAAAATTGTTAACTATTCTGCTGTTTCAGAAGATAGTATTAAAGGGCACAGTGTTAAACGAGACCTAATTAAACAAGGTGTTGTTTCTGCTGATTTTTTAAATAATGAAGCCAATTTATCAATGGTAACAATGCCTAATTTGGTAATTAACTATACATTAAACAACAAAGTTATATCAATTGCTGTTAATGGTAAAAGTTTAGTTTCAACAATTAGGGAAACTGTTGGTAACGAAACTGTTGTTACAACAAAAGTTGCATATGTTGTTAGGCAGGCAGATAAACAATTTGTTGTTGTTAGAGAGCAAGTTAAAAGAACTTCGCCAACTGCACAAAGGATTGATGTGAACGATTTTTTAATTAATAAGCACACAAAAGAAATTGTGTATGTTAGAAATGCAGCACATTTAGAAAAATCAGATGGTTTTAATTCCCAAACAAAAAACATCTATATTGCAGATGGTGCCGAAGCAATTTTTGTTTCAAAACTAAATGGTGATAAACCTGTAATGTTATCGGTTGATTCCGAACCTATAATTTTTAACGAATCTTTAACACAAATTAACGATTACAACGATTATTTTTCGCCTAATTTTAGCCAATCATTAAATTTTAGTAGGTTAATTATGCAAAACAAAATATATGCAAAAGTTATAGATACTACTAGTAGGGATTATGGTTTTGGAACAATGTTTTCAAATTTGGCAACTAAAAAGACCATATAAGTTTTAGAATTTCCTACAAACTTCTTTTTAGGTATTACTATTGCAAAACTAACAGTTTTGTAGTATAATATACACAGTTAGATATTTATGTGGTCGCATGAATATTTACTATTTATGAGGAAAGTCCGAGCACCACAGAGTAAGGGTACCAGATAACATCTGGCTAGGGCGACCTAAGGTAAAGTGCAACAGAAATAAACCGCTTTTTATAAAGTAAGGGTGAAAGGGCGAGGTAAGAGCTCACCAACTTGTTAGGTAACTAACATTTGCTGTAAACACTACCCGGTGCAAGATAAGAAAAACATTTAAAAGTTACTCGCTTAGTTTTTCGATACATCGCTTGAACACATTAGTGATATTGTGTCTAGATAGATGACCACTTAATACAGAACTCGGCTTATTTAATATCTGACTAAATAAACACATAATTATTATGTGTTTATTTTTTTTGTTTAAATTTAGTTTTTTAATTAATAATTTAATATGTTTCCGTTATATTTTTGTTTTGTTTTTGTTTACACAGTTTTAGTTTGTAAGTTAATAAATTTAAATAAAATTAAAAAGGGTTCTATTAAAGTTTTAAATTCAAAATTAAAACCTGCCAGGTTTAAAAATAAATTTTCATCGTTTAATTTAAAAATTGTTGCAAATGGTTATAAGTTAAAAAACTATAAAATTGCAATAGGTAATAGTTCGGTAAAATTTTATAAAAAATTTAATGATTTTTTTGTTGTAATTTCTGTTAGTTTCAATAAAATTTCTGTTAAGTTTTTTAATGTAAAATCGTTTAGTTTTGTTTATTTTAATTGCGATAAATTTATTGTTAATTTAAACAATAATTCTTATTTAAAACCCTTAAATTTTTATAATAAATTCAAGCAAACTGTGTTAATTAAATCAGGTAATATGCAAACTAAAAATTTTGGCTTTAATATTAATGTTTTAAATAAAACAAGAACTACT
>JAZNIS010000024.1:0-3434 GCA_045577635.1 Clostridia bacterium | reverse complement strand
AGTGCAATATCACTTAATTTTTTATATTTTAATTTTTTATCTTTAATTCGTTCACCAACATTTTGAAGTAATCCCATGTTACTACCCATTGGTTGGAAATGTTTTGCAGGAGCAGTTGCAATATAGTTTTGAAGTGCCCCTATCATTGTTTGATTAGTAAAATCCACCATATTGTTTTGTGTTAAGAATTTGTGCATATTTATTGCAGAAACTAAACCACCTGCAATACTTTCAACATATCCTTCAACCCCACTTAACTGACCTGCTACAAAAATGTTTGGATATTCTTTAACTTGAAAATATTTATTTAAAACTGTTGGAGCATTAATAAAAGTGTTACGATGCATAACACCAAACCTTAAAAACTCTGCATTTTTAAGTGCTGGAATTAATTTAAACACCCTTTCCTGTTCCTTAAAAGTTAAGTTTGTTTGAAAACCAACCATATTAAACATATCTAAATTATTAGTTTCCCTTCTTAACTGAACACAAGCATAAGGATACCTTCCTGTTTTTGGGTCGGTTAAACCAACAGGTTTTAGTGGACCATATCGTAAAGAATCTATTCCCCTTTTTGCCAAAACTTCAACAGGCATACAACCTTCAAAAACTTTTGAATTTTCAAAATCTTTTAACTGAACAATTTCGGCATTAATTAAAGCATTATAGAACTCCTCATATTCTTCTTTGTTAAGCGGACAATTAATATAATCACCAGTACCCTTATCATATCTATCAGCAACGAAAGCTGAATTAAAATCAATACCATCATAGCTTACAATTGGAGCAATTGCATCAAAGAAATATAAATATTCCTGATTAAATATTTTTTGCAAGAATATTACTAATCCATCACTAGTTAACGGACCTGTTGCAATAATTGTTGGTTGCGACAAATCAAATTCTGTTACTTCACCATTAATAATATTTAAATTTTTATATGTTTTTAGTTGTTCAGTTATTTGTTCACTAAACTTTTCTCTATCAACTGCTAGTGCTGAACCAGCTGGAACTTTAACCTTATCGGCAACAGAAATAATCATAGAATCTAGTTTTCTTAATTCTTCTTTAAGTAATCCACAAGCAGTTGTAACATCGTTTGACTTTAATGAGTTTGAACAAACTAATTCAGCAAAGTTCTTGTTTTTATGGGCAGCAGAAAATTTGCTAGGTTTCATTTCAAACAAATTTACTTTGTAACCTAACTTTAGTAATTGATAAGCAGCTTCGCAACCTGCCAAACCTGCTCCTATTACATTTACAAATTTTCCGTTATTTTCCATAAAATTATATTCCCTTAAATACTATGCAAACTATTATGCATAATTACTGATTTTCGCTTTGTTGTGGTTTTTTTACTGTATGTGTAAAATCACAATTTACATTTGAACATTTATATCTGGTGTTACCGTAAACTGTTTTTTTGGTTAAGTACTCACCACATTTTTTACACTTAAATTCGGTTGGAATTTCCCATGATATAAAATCGCAAGTAGGATAACCTGAACAACCATAGAAAATTTTACCCTTTTTACTTTTTCTTTCAGTTACAGGTTTTCCACATTTTGGACATTTTCCAACTTCCTTAAAAATGTTTTGAATATGACCACATTTTGGGTAGTTTGAACAAGCCAAAAATTCACCGTACTTACCTGTTCTAATAACCATTTTACCACCACATTTTTCACATATAACATCTGTTTCTTTTGGTGGAATTTTATATTTAACACTATCTTTATCACAAGCAATTAATAGTTTATAAAAATCCTTCCAGAAATTATCAACCATATCTTGCCAATTAATGTCGTGCATAGCAACTTCGTCAAGTTGACTTTCCATGTTTGCTGTGAATTTAATGTTAATAACATCACTAAAATATTGTTCAAGCAAATCATGAATTTTTTCACCAAGTTCAGTTGGTTTTAAATACTTTCCTTCTTTTTCGGTGTACTTACGGCTTGCAAGTAATGTAATTGTTGGAGTGTAAGTTGCTGGCCTACCAATACCCTTATCTTCCATTTCTTTAACCAAAGTAGCTTCAGTAAACCTTTGTGGAGGTTTAGTAAATTTTTGTGCCGGATTTAATTTTTCCAACTCTAATTTATCACCTTCGTTAAGTGGAGGAAGTTTATCATTTAAACCTTCTTCATTATCGTCTTCATTTACATCTTTTTTAACTTTTTTATCGGAGTTAAATGCTGCCATATAACCATCAAAAACCAAAGTTTTACCACTAGCTTTAAAGTTATAGTTTCCATTTTGAATTTCGGCAACAACCAAATTATGTGTTGCTTCTGCCATTTGGCTTGCAACAAATTTGTTGTAAATTAATTTATATAATTTATAATTATCAGGATTTAAATATTGTTTAACTTTTTCAGGTGTTCTTTCTAACGAAATTGGCCTAATAGCTTCGTGGGCATCTTGTGCAGAATCCTTTGTTTTATAAACATTTGGTTTGTTTGGCACATATTTATCACCATAAGTTTCAGCAATATATTTTTTAGCCATAGCCATAGCTTCTGGTGCAACCCTTACAGAGTCGGTACGGATATAGGTAATTAAAGCCACTTTTCCTTCTTCACCTAAATTAACACCTTCGTAAAGTTCTTGAGCACAAGAACTTGCTTTTTTTAGGTTAAAACCAAGTTTATTTAAAGCTTCTTGTTGCATTGTTGATGTTGTGTAAGGTGCTTGTGGGCTTGTTTTTTGTAAAGTTTTCTTAACAGATTTTACTTGGAACACACCAGCATTTACATCAGCTAAAACCTTATCCATTTCTTCTTTATTAGGAATATTAGCTTTCTTATTATTAATTTTTGTAAGTGTTGCTTTAAAAATATCCTTTTGACTTTCGTTTGGATATAGTTCTGCATTTAAAGTCCAATATTCGGTAGGAACAAATTTTTTAATTTCGTTTTCACGATCAACCACAAGTTTTAGTGCAACACTTTGAACTCTACCTGCACTTAATCTAGGTTGAATTTTTTTACCTAAAATAGGTGAAAGTTTATAACCCACCAATCTATCTAAAACCCTACGAGCTTGTTGAGCATTAACAAGTTTAATGTCAATTCCTCTAGGATTTTCTAAACCCTTATTAACTGCATTTTTTGAAATTTCGTTAAATGTAATTCTAACTGGTGAATTTACATCTAAATTTAAAATATGACATAAATGCCAACTAATTGCTTCCCCTTCACGGTCCGGGTCGGTTGCTAGATAAATTTTGTCTGCCTTTTTCGCTTTTTCTTGAAGCATTTTAACTGTTGCTTCTTTATCTGGCATTATTTCATATTGTGGTTTAAATTTTTCAATAATGTTTACACCTAAGGTTTTTTCAGGTAAATCCCTAATATGACCTTTAGTTGCAACAACTTCAAAATTTGGTCCTAAATATTTTTTAATAGTGTCTTGCTTACCAACACCTTCTA
>JAZNIS010000023.1:0-10644 GCA_045577635.1 Clostridia bacterium | reverse complement strand
GGTAGGAATGAGTGGACTCGAACCACCGACCTTTACCTTATCAGGGTGGTGCTCTAACCTGCTGAGCTACATTCCTATATATTGTTGGAGATAATCGGATTTGAACCGATGACCCCCTGCTTGCAAGGCAGGTGCTCTAGCCAACTGAGCTATACCCCCAAAGCATTTACAAGTAAGTTATGTGGGCAATGGTGGTGGCCGGCGCACATAACCATCATCAAGTAAATGCTCTATTATAATACCATTGTGTTTAACTTATGTCAATAAAAATTTTAAAGTTTTTTGTTAATTTTTTTATTTAATTTTTGTATAAATGAATATTGATTTTTAATTTGTATTATATTAAAATATTTTTGTTATGGAAAAGTATTTTATATTTTTAGATATTGACGGCACATTATGGGATAATAGCGAAAACCCCTTCCCGTTAATTAAATCAGATAAACTTAATACCAATAGTGTTTCTGCTGTAAACTTTTTAGCTGAACAACTTAAAAATAATGGATTTTGCCCAGAAATTGTTGTAATTTCAAAACAAAGAGAACACTGGAACTACTGCACTAAACTACTACACTCACATGGATTAAATCCTGAACTACAACTAATTAAACTACCTATTGGCAAATTTACCCGTGGTGAACGAATTTCGCTGTTATTACACGATGCAAGCCACAGCAAAGACATTTACACTCTACACCGAAAATTTACTGTGTTTGACTATTTAAAAAGAGATTATGCTTGTAAATGTAATAATTATGTTGTAATTGATGATAGACCAGAAGAATTAAGAAATATTCCTAAAAAAAATTGTATTCAAACCAACATTGATAATGGCAGATTAAAACAAGAAATGGTTGTTAATTATCTTAACAGCCAAAACTTAAAAGTTGAAACGGCTACCAAAGAAAAAACAAAGTAACCAACTAAACAATTGTGTTATAAATCTTGTTTATGTTATAATTAATTATACGGAGATATATTTATGTTAACATTTAAAGAACAAGTTTCATTAGGAATTTCTATTTTAGAAAAAACCAGACCTGTTAAAAATATTGAAGCACTAGATTTAAGTAAAGACGGCATTAATGCCACTTATGTTTACGAAAAAGCCAGAGGTGGAATTCAAGTTATTGTTGGTAGTAACGGGCAATATGTTGTTGGAAATTCGGCAAAAAGTTTACAACAATTAATTGTTGATTTTAAAAATTTAAACAACCCCTTTTAATTTGTTTTACTATTAAAAATAAAACTCATTAACAATTAAAAAAACACCCTATTAGGGTGTTTTTTTTGCTATTTGTTTTCTTCTTTTTTGCAGGTGCAAGGTTTACCTTCTAGGCAACCACATTTGCAATCTGATTTACCACAAACTTTGCAAACTTTTTCTTCCTTGCAATCACTATGTTTGTGTTCATTATTTTCTTCACATTTACAATGTTCGTGTTCGCAACCACAGTCACATTCGTCTTCACAGCCACAATCACAACCATCTTCACATGCAATCATATCTAAAAGATTTTCAACATCATCTTCCATTCTTTCGGTCCAATATTCAACAAGTTCTTCAAATTCTTCCATTTGTTCTTTAGTTACATTTAATTTTGCAACTTTTTCTAGAACTTCTAAACCAAAAGTTTTTGCATCTACTTCAACAGTATCTTCAATTAATTCTAAAATATCCATAATTAATACCCCCATATTTACAATATTATATCAAATTTTTTATTATTTTAAAAATAAAATTTAAAACACATAACATCAAATTATACAATTTTATTTATTTTTTAATATTTTTATTAGGCATTAAAGCTAACATTTTATTAAAAATATGGCTTTGTTTACAAATTTTATATAAATTTAGTTAGGTTTTTATTTGCTGTTTTTTTATTTATGCTATAAAATTAAACTGTTAGGAGAAAAATATGACCGAACAGGAACAACTAGAAAGAGAAAAGTATTTTGAAGATAAAAATAAGTTTGCTTATAGTTTGTATAAACAAGGAAAGTTTTTTAGAAAAGCCAGAGCAATTATTAAAGATGGCGATGACTTTTTAGTGTTACATTCACCCGAAAAAAACATTTATGCCATTGCTGGTGGTGGCATTGAAAATCATGAATCTGCAAAAAACGGTTGCATTAGAGAAGTTTTTGAAGAAATGGGGTTAAAAATTAAAGTTGAAAAACTACTATGTAAAATTTATTACAACAAATCTTCAATTTATGAAAACAATAAATTTAATTCAAAATGTGTAGAATTTTATTATTTATGCACACCAATTAAAAAATTCAATCATAAACATTTAGGAATTTCTGGTGAATTTGTTTATAAAGTTGAACTTGCAAAACTAACAAAAGAAGAATTTTTAACAAAGGTTAAATTTAAAACAGGAGTCCTTGATAAAATTAAAGATAAAATATAAAAAAAAACACTTTACCCTAACCGTTAAAGTGTTTTTTTTGTTTTTAAAATATGTTTAATGTAATAATTTCATTATTTACAGAAAAATTAAAATCGGTTGCTCCAATATCTTTTAAAGAATAAGCAAAACCCGCAACATCACTATTGCCAAGTAAGGCATTAACAAAAGCTCCACCAATTGTGGTATTTAATGTTTCAACTTCGCCAAATTGCATTAGCAAATTTAAAGTTGAAAGCAAAGATTCTGTTTGTTCTTTGTTTAAATTATTGATTGTTAAACTTTTACTTTCAATTGAATATTCATAAGGTGTATCACCAACCAACAATTCCATAGTTGAAGAAATATACAAATTATCAGGAATAAAATTGCTTAAATAATTTAGTGGAAAACCTGACATATTTTCTTTGATTTTTGTTATATCTAATTTAACAACAACATTAAAATCAAGTTTGTTTTCGTTAAAATTATCAAATTTAATTTGCACCAATTCAAATTCAATTGTTTCACCAGCAATTTGAATACCAACAGTTTCGGTTTGATTTTTTAATACCATATTTAATAGTGCAGCCGATTGCTTATCTGTTAGGTTAATTTCGCCGTTAAATTCGCCAGAAATTGCTGTATCCAACTTGTAACCTTCTTGTTCAGAATAACTAATTAAACCTGCCACAGCCCCATTTACAGCTAATTGAGCAGCAGAATAGTCATCTTCGGTAAACCCATTAGAAAACAACTCATCAGGGTTATATTCTTCGTTTAAAGTTTTTACCTGCATAACCGCATCAATAATGTTTACATCGTATTTAATTTTAACATAAGCACACAACACACCTATAACAATTGCAACTAATAAAACTGTGCTTAAAATGCCTGAAATAAGCCCAACTAATAAAGATTTTCTTCTAGCCATAATTAATTCTCCATTTTTTTAATTGTAACACAATAAAGTTTTGTTACAAAACCTTATTATCAAAAAAAACAAAAAAAAGACCTTTAAAATAGGTCTTTTATTTTATGTTTTCCAAACTTATTACCTTTGTTGCAACATCACTAACAAATTGTTTGCTGTGGCTAACAAATATAACAGTGCCCTTAAATTCAGCAATTGCTTGTTGCAATCTATCAATAGCAAACACATCTAAATGGTTTGTTGGTTCGTCTAGAATTAGTAAATTACATGGTTTTAAAATTAAAGTACAAATTTTAATTTTGCTTTGCTCTCCACCACTTAACTGTTTAATTTGTTTACGACAATGTATGCTGTTTAAACCACACTTACTTAAAGCTGTTCTAACATCTTTTTCGTTTAGTTTTGGATACATTTTAGAAACAAAATTTAATGGTGTTCCTTCAAAATAATGAAAGTCATTTTCTTGTTCGTAATAGCCAACAACAATATTTCTTGAAATGGTTGCAGTACCTGAAATTTTTTCAACTTCACCAATAATGGTTTTTAGTAAAGTACTTTTTCCTATACCATTAAACCCTGTAATAGCTACTCTATCACCATTTTCAACTTCAAAACTAATAGGTTTTAACAAAGGTTTTCCATTATAACCAACAGTTAAATTTTCAACCTTTAAAACTAAATTACCAGCAAAATCCTTATATTTAAAACTAAAAGTTGGCTTTATTTGTTCGCTAGGCGGGGTTATGATTTCCATACGATTAAGCATTTTTTCTCTGGAATGAGCCATACCTGCTGTTGCTGCCCTTGCCTTGTTTCTGGCAATATAATCTTCCATCTTTTTAATTTCTCGTTGTTGTTGCTCATAATTCTTTTCATGTTGAATTCGTTTTGCTTCTTTTGTTGCCATACACTTATCGTAATTACCAACATATTTATTAATTTTATTGTTATCAACATCGCAAATGTGAGTAACAACATTGTTTAAAAATTGTGTATCGTGGCTAACAATTATAAATGCCTTATCGGAAGCATTTATAAATTTAGTAAGCCATTCAATATGGCTAACATCTAAAAAGTTTGTAGGTTCGTCTAAAACCATAACATCAGGGCTTTCAAGCAACAATTTAGCAAGCATAACCTTTGCCCTTTGCCCACCACTTAAAGTTTTAACTTGTGTGTGCAAACCAAATGCTGTTATACCCAAACCTGCAGCAACTTTTTCAATTTCACTATCTATCGCATAAAAATTATTTGAAGTTAAATATTCAAACAAGTCACCACTTTTATTTAATAAAATTTCAAGTTTGTTAGGATTTGTTTCAGTTGCTAACTCTTCATTAATTTTGTTTAACTTTTCTTCTGCATCAAATAAAATTTTGTAGGCACCACTTAAATATTGTTTAATTGTGTCGTCACCTTTTACTTCGGCATGTTGATCAAGATATTCCACCCTATATCTAGGATTTTTATAAAAAGTGCCTTTATCAAGCAAAACTTCACCCATAATAATTTTAAGCAAAGTACTTTTTCCTGCACCATTTACACCTGTTAATCCTATTTTTTCGTTAGGATTTAAAACAAATGAAGTATCTTCAAATAAAGTTTTATCACCAAAGTTTTGTGAAAAATTATTTATTTCAATAATTCCCATAATACTTTTCTCCATATTAAATAATATTTGAGCAAAACAAATTTGCCCAAATATTATAAAATAATTAAATTAACATATCAATAAATTTATCAATTTTTTGTTGAACTAAATTATCACCTAAAACTTTACAAATAGAATATAAATCTGGTGAATTTGTTCTTCCTGTAATTGCCAACCTAATTAATGTGCAAGCATCTGCTGTGTTGCCCACATAATTTTCAGGATTAGCTTTATAAAGTTTGTTATCGGTTGCAAAACCGTGTTTTTCAGCAACTTCTTTAATTTTGTTAAACCATACATCTTTTTCATCGGCACTGCTATAAACTTTTGAATAATCAAAAATGAAAGCATTGGCAATTTCAGGTGTTATTTTTTCAAAATTAAATTCGTAATCTAATAAACTTGTTGGATTAAAGTAACCAAACATATAATTAAAGTAAGTTGGAACTTCACTCCATTTTGCAATATCTTTTCTTGGTTTGTTACCACCACGATCAATTGCAAATGTTTGAATAGCAAAATCTTTATTTGCTTTTAACAATAATGCAAAATCGGCTGGATTTACTGATGGAGCAACATAATTTTCGCCTAATCTAACCTTACATTCAGCATCAAAATCATAATCAAAACCTTCAGCCCATTTAACAGTGTTTTCGTAAACTTCTTCTGCTGTTAATTTAGAAATTATGTTTTTAGAAACATCTTCTAATTTCACAATGTCAAAGAACGGACTTGATGTTCCAATTTTTTTAGCATTAAATGGAAATTCAGTAACAGGTGCTGTTGGATTTTTTGCTCTCCATTCTTCAAAATTGCTATTCATAATGTTTAACAAGTATTCAGTAACTGCTTCTTTTGGTAGCCCTGCTTGAATATAAAATCTCATATCTGCTTCTGGGTCTTTAGATTTAGAAATCTTCCTTTTATTGCCATTTTCTCCTATTTTGCATAGTACCGGAGTATGAATATATTTTAAAGGTTTAAACCCTAAAGCTTCAAAAATTTCAACATGTTGTGGCCATGTAGAAATCCACTCTTCCCCTCTAACAACAGTTGTTGTTCTCATTAAATGGTCGTCAACAGCATGAGCAAAAGCATAAGGTGGAATTCCATTATCTTTAATTAAAACAACATCTTTACAGTTTGCACCAACTTCTCTAACACCCCTAACAACATCGTTAACTTTAACTTTGTCACCTTCTTTACCGTTAGATTTTAAGCGAATACAAAACTTTTTACCAGCTTTTAAGTTAGCTTCAATTTCAGCACAAGTTAAATCACGACAAGGGTCTTTTTCAACAACTTGTTTTTCATCAGACAATTGTTTTTCTCTGTTTTCTAAAACTTCTTGTTTACCTTCTGGTTTTTCACAGAAACAAGGAAAAGCTTTACCTTCGGCAACCAATTTTTTTGCATAGGTTTGATAAATTTCGGTTCTGTCACTTTGTCTGTATGGTCCATATTCCCCATTGTTGGTACGGTCTGCTGTAAAACCTTCATCTGGAACAATACCATAATAAGCAAGTGTGTTTAAAGCAACAACATCACTACCTAAAATTTCTCTTTTTTTATCTGTATCTTCTAATCTAAATAAAAACCTACCATTAGGTGTTGATTTTGCAATATAATAATCAAGGTTTGCACCAAAGAAATGTCCTATATGCATAAAACCTGTTGGACTTGGAGCAAATCTGGTAATTTCAGTGCCTTCTGGTAAAGTTCTTACAGGATATTTTTCTTCCCAATAAGCTTCTGTTTTTGTAACATTTGGATATAATAAATCAGCAATTTTTTTATAGTCATTCATAAATTTATGTCCTTATATTTTTTTACTATTATTATTTTACATTTTAACCAAACAAAAAGCAACCAGTTAAACGGTTGCTTCTTATTTTTTGTTGTTTATTTAAGCATAAATTATGCATTTTTAGCATCTGTGTGATATTTAACAATTGCATTCATAAATGAATAAATATTGCTTTCTTCAAAGTTTTTAATAACTCTGGCATTAGCAGCATCAACAACAGATAAACTTGCAAAATATTCTTCTTCAGAAATTGCACCATTAATACCAAAACGATAATTGTTATATCCTTCCATATTAATTTTTGAATATACTTTTTGATATAATGTAAAATGTTGTTTAAACTTATTTAATGCAACTTCAAATTTTTTAACAATTGCAGAGTTTGTAGCATATAATGCTTCATTTGCAGTTGGATCTAATAAAGTAGCAGTAAAATCAGCACTTAATTGATATGTTCTATCACGGCTATCATTACAAATTTCATTTAATCTACTTCCGCTATATGCAAAAATGTTAAAGATATTATCTTCTTGATTAGCTTCGTTTAATACAACACTTTTAACAGTTGAATTTTTAGATAAAGCATTTAAATAGTCATAATAAATGTAATTAGCTAAATCTAAAACACCTTCGTCAAATAGTCGTTTTGCATAAGAGCTATCAATAGTTTTATCAGCATAGAAATATTTAACATGTAAATCTCTAAAATAATTAACAAAACCTAATGTTTTATCAATTAAGTTTTGATAGTTATAGTTAAATGTATCAACACTTGAACCAATAATTTCACTATCTAAACCAAATAATCTAACTTCTCTTTCTAAATTTTGTTTTGCTGTGTTAAATGTAGCAAGTTCTCTTTGGAAAGCTTTCATTCTATCATATAATTCGGTTAAATCATCAGCTTCTGGATTTTTAGCTTCAATTCCTGCAAAGAATGTTGCATTCCAGTTAGAATAGTAGTTATAAGCCATTGTTAATGTGCGACCATAAACAGTTCTTAATTGAGCATATCTTTTTTCCAATGTTGTTGTTGGAGCTGTTGCGGTTGTAACTTGAGCTTGTAAATCACCATCATAAATAACGGTAAACACATCAAACTGATTATCTGTGTTATCTTTACCAAAATACCAATTGGTTCTACCTGTGGCAGCTGGTGTTTCATAAGTTGCAACAGTATCTGCCCATAAAGTTGTAATTTCTTTAACGGTTCTATCGGTTGTTCCACAACCAAATAAACACATAATTGCTAGTAAAGGAAGTGCAAGTATTGAATAAAATTTCTTTTTCATAATTAAACCTCCCCACCAACTTCAATAATATTATCAGGACTTGTATAACCAGAAACTCTAAAGAAAACTTTAACAATTTCTTGTAAATCAGCTAAATAATTTTCTGTGTCATATTGAGATTGTAAATCTGAATATGTTTTATTTTCTGGAGCAACTGAATTTGCATAATATTGAGTAACAAATTCATTTTTTTGTTCGTTAGTTAATTTGAAAATACTCTTATTTCCTTTTAAACCAACAGCATATCTATCTCCAATGTTAGCATATTTAGAAACAATTGAATCACTAACTGAAGCAGTTAAAACTGAAATAACATCTGAAGAACGAACAATATATTCTTCGTTATCGTTAAACACAATATCACCATCAGTATCTTTAACAAACACTTTATATTGTGCTACACCATTTGCATTGTTTTTTCTAGCAGCAGCTGTCCATTCAGCAACTGTGTTTAAGAAAACATCATATTTAACTGTTTTAATATCGTAAGTTACTACACCATCAAAAACATATTCAACAACAAAATCTTGAAGTTTTAATGTTAATTTATTGTAAGAATCTACAACATCAAAATATTTGATATACAATTTTTCGTAAACAGCACAAACTTCATTTAAAATTGTAACTTTGTTTGATTCATTAACATTTTTATATAAATTTGCCAATTCATTTTGTTGTAATGAAGCAAAACCATTGTAATCATTTTTTAAGTTGCTAATTAAACGATTCATTTCTTTAACATCATCTTTTTCAACATCTTCAGCTAATTGAACATATGAATAATAATATTTGAATGCTTCATCAATTTTTTCATAGGTTTTTGTTAAACCTTGATTATTTTTAAAATTTAATGTTGTTTCAATATCATTTTGATATTCAGCAGCATGCTTCATATATGGGTTTAAACCCTCAGTTGAACCAAAGTCGCCAAACATATATGCTCTATAAAAAGCAATTTGACCATAAACCGGATAGTTTGCAGAAACAGTGTTTTCATATTTACTTAATGTGTATGTTTCTGTTTCGGTGTTACTCATAAGATAATTACGGCTTTTAACACCATTATCTTTATCGTCCCTTGCAGAAATAAAGTTCTTTTGTGATTCATTTTGCAAACTGGTTAAGTTTTGGAAAATTTCTAATTCGTTTGTTGGTTTGAACCAAATAAGCCAAACCCCTAAAACAACCAAACCTAAAACAACTAATGTAACGGCAATTCGCAAAATAATTTTTGTTCTAGTACTCATTTTATCCCCCTTAATTTAGACAAAATTATATATAAAATAATATACTTAACTTAATGATATAACAATTTAAGATAAAGTGTCAATACAATTTTATGGTTAAGAATAATTAACTTCTAATAAAACCAAACCTACTGCAGCAGCAGTTTTACCAGCAACTGTACGGTCTTTTTTATCAATTAAATCTAAAAAACCTTCTTTTATTTTACCCCTAGCAATATCAAACCCTGTTCCCATAATAACCCTAATCATATTTTTTAAAAAACCAGAACCCGTAAAATATGCTGTGTAAACTTCACCATTTTTAACAAGTTTAACATCATAAATTTCTCTAATTTTGTTTTCAACTTGTGTATCGGTTGAGCTTAACGAAGTAAAATCATGAACACCAATTAAACTTTTTAATTCAGTTTCTAACTTATTTAAATCTAACTTATACCCTACACGAGTTGCAAACCTATCTAAATAAGGTTTATTTATTTTAGATAAATAAAAGTTATAAGCATAAGTTTTTTTCTTGGCACTAAACCTAGCATTAAAATCGTCGGGAACATATTTAACATTTAACACCCTAATATCATTAGGTAAAATTGTGTTTAAATACCCCTGCAAATTATATTCACCAAATTTTTGTTCGGCAAAAAAGTTAACAGTTTGCCCCAAAGCACTAACACCTGTATCTGTTCTACCGGAAGCAACCGTTTTTATTTCAGTTTTAAAAACTTCTTTTAAAGCATTTTCCAACACACCTTGCACAGTATTAAGATTTGGTTGAATTTGATAGCCACAATAGTTAGCACCATCATAACAAATTGTTAATAAGTAATTCAAAGCTAATTCTCCTAAAAAAATTTAACAATATTATTGTACAATAAAAATTACATATTTGCTATGATTTGACTAATATTTTATTTAGTTATATACTAAAAATTAGAGTATTAGTTATTAAATAACCTACCACTCGGCAAATTTTTATAAGGAGTATAAGAATGACTAAAATTACAGTTGATGGCAATACCGCCACCACACAAGTTGCTTACCATTTAAGCGAAGCGGCTACCATCTATCCTATTACCCCATCTAGCACAATGGCAGAATTAGCAGATAGCATGGCAAACGACAATGTTAAAAACATTTTTGGTAACACATTAAAAATTGTTGAAATGCAATCAGAAGGTGGTGCGGCAGGTGCTCTACACGGAAGTTTAAGTGCTGGTGCTTTAACTACAACCTTTACAGCAAGCCAAGGATTACTTTTAATGATACCTAATATGTATAAAATTGCAGGTGAATTATTACCTTGTGTTATGCATGTTAGTG
>JAZNIS010000022.1:0-18285 GCA_045577635.1 Clostridia bacterium | reverse complement strand
GGAACAGCAATAGCATCACCTTTAGAAGAAATACTAGTACCAGAAGAAGATGATGATGATGATTCACCATCCATAACTGCATATGTATGTTCGCCAATAGCAACAGCTTCGTGTACACATTGTTCACTATGAACATGTTCGCCACCATTAGTTTGGGCATAAACGGTAGATGTGTTTAAAAATGCAGTTAGCAACAAACTAACAACAAAAAGAACTACACCCATAATAGCAAAAGATCTGCCAAACATTTTTACTAATCTCATATTTAAATCCCCTTTAGGAAACATTTTTTATTCTGCACCTAAATTTTACACCATATATTTAAGTTTGTAAATAATTTTTATAAAATTTGTTATTTTTTTATAATTTATTTTATATATTTTAAATTTACTTGTTATTACTTAAAAAAGTTGATATAAAATTAATAAAAGTTTGTTTTAGGGGTTTACAACTTTAAAATTATTTGTTAAACTCCTGTATAAAAAATTTAAAAAAGGAAGAAAAATATGGAACCAGTTCCGCCGAAAACTAAAATTTAATAGCAATAAAAGGAACTAGAAAACATATTTTTGTTTGCTCTTTTCTTTTGTTGCAAAAGGAGAGAGTTATGGAAAACATTAAAAACTATCTTGAAAACAAACAATTTCAAGAATTAAAATTACTTTTATCTTCATTAAATATTGCCGATATTGCTGCAATTTTTGAAGATTTAGAAAAACCAGAAGATATAATTATTTTATTTAGGTTGCTATCTAAAGATGTGGCAGCTGATGTTTTTGCATTTTTAGATGCAGATAGCCAAGAAACAATTATTACAGCATTAAAAGATAAAGAAATTTCTGCAATTATGTCAGATTTGTATATGGACGATGCAACCGACTTTTTACAAGAAATGCCTGCAAATGTTGTTAAAAGAGTTTTGAAAAACACAACCAAAGAAAATAGGGAAACTTTAAATAAACTACTAACCTATTCCGAAAATTGTGCCGGCAGCATTATGACTACCGAATTTATTGATATAAAACAAAACCTAACAGTTGAAGAAGCTTTTATTAAAATTAAGAAAAAAGCAGAAGATTCTGAAACTATTGGAACAATTTTTGTAACCGATGCAAAAAGAAAAATTGAAGGTGTTGTTAGCATTAGAGATTTGGTTTTAGCCGATAGAGACCAAAAAATTAAAGACATTATGAATACTAATGTAATTTTTTCTACCACTCACACCGACAAAGAGGAAATTGCTGAATTATTTGATAAATACGATTTTTATGCACTACCTATTATTGATACAGAAAGCCGTTTAGTTGGTATTATCACAGTAGACGATGTTATGGATGTTGTTAAAGAAGAAGCAACCGAAGATATGGAAATTATGGCTGCTATTTCTCCTACTGACGAACCTTATTTAAAAACATCTGCATTTACTCATGCTAAAAAAAGAATTTTTTGGTTATTATTTTTAACCGTTTCAGCAAGCATTACCGGAACAATTATGTCGTTTTTTGAAGATGCCTTTGTTGCAATTCCTGCCCTAGTTACATTTATTCCTATGCTTATGGGAACAGGTGGAAACTGTGGCTCACAATCTGCAACACTTGTAATTAGGGGCCTTGCTCTAAACGAAATTAGTATGAAAGATTATTTTAAAGTTGCCTTTAAAGAATTTAAAGTTTCCTTACTTGTAAGTTCGGTTTTAAGTGTTGTAAACTTTGCCATTGTTTGGTTTAGATATGGCGACCCACTATTAGGATTAGTTATTGCATTGAGTTTAATTATTGTTGTTGTAATTGCTGAATTTATTGGTGGTGGACTTCCTATTTTAGCAAAAAAAGTTAAACTAGACCCTGCAATTATGGCTGCACCTATTATTTCTACATTAGTAGATTGTATTGCAATTGTTGGATATTTCTTAATTGCATCTGCATTATTAGGATTATAAAAAAAGCACCTTTAATAGGTGTTTTTTTGTTTTTAATTTAAAAAAATTTTTTATAAAATTGGGTATTTACTACAGTTATTAATTATGCTAAAATAAATGTATGGGAAAGCAAACACTAGAAATTTTTAAGGTTTTAAACACCGAAGAAAATGCTAATTTAATAGAAGAAATTAATTCCTATTTTGCCACACAACAAAAATCACCTGCTGTGTTAAGAGCAAAATTAGGGATTGCAACACTTGCTGCCACACACGAAAATCTAGAAAAAACAGCAAGAACACAAAACACAAACTTTCATATTGTGTATGTTGGTTTGGTAGATGGTAAAGTTGTTTCAACTTTCACACATTTATACGATGCTGTTTCGCACGAAATGTATTTATACGAAAGTTTTACACACGAAAGTAAACAAGGTTTAGGTTATGGTTCTGCTTTTTATGGCAAAATTATTAAAGATATTTTTACCAACCCAGAAGTTTATGATATTTGTGCTTCTGCCATGACCGATGGTGGAAGAAAATTACTTGGCAAACTTGGATTTATTCCAAACACATTAGGATATAGTTATGGTGGTAATGCAATTTTATATTCCCCACACTACGAACTAGTTCCCACAATGGCAAGATTAGAAGAAATTAGTAAACTTGCACCTGACAGAGATTTCACAAATTCGCCTAATGTAGATAGATATAATTTGGAACTTGAACAAATTATGCAATTAGAAGGTTACAACGAATCAGCCGAATTAAAAGTTTTTAAAAAAGGGTGTTCCGATTATCTAAAACACTCTGCAAAAAAGACACTTAAACATTCTAAAAAAGAAAAACAAATTGAAATAGTTGAAAAAGCAAGTGGCCAATTTGATTTAGGCAATTTAATTTTCACTTTTACACCAAGTGCTAGTTTAGAAGTTGAATCACCAATAAAAAATGAAATAAACCACAACTTAAAAATGTTACAAGCTGCAAAAAGATTACAAAATCAAGGAAAAACAAAATAAAAAACAGTTGAAAATATCAACTGTTTTTTTATTACTTTTTAACCGGCTTATAAAATGTTTCACCATCGTGGCTTTGAAAATAAACACCAACAATTCTTTTTCTTCTAGAATTAATAACTGTGTAAGCTGCTCTTTTTCTAGCACCACCAATAACATTCATATTTCTTGTGTTACTTTCAACAAAAACATTATATGCCCTAATTCTGCCAGAGTTGTCAACAACAGTAATACCATCGTAATCTAACATATCAATAAACAATTCGCAGAATGCTGTTAGTTTGCTTTCATTATAAGTTTTTGTTCTTAAAAATAATTTACTAAAACTAATAGGTTCTTTTAACCAAACACCGTCACTAAAAAATCCGTTGTCTTCGTAATCTTTATCAACAACAACACAAAGTGCACCATGAACTGTTTTAAACACAGAATCAAAAACATTTTCGTACATGGTTTTAATTTCACGAAGTTTTTTATCGGTTGTTCTTAATTTTGAAAAACTTGCATCAACAAATTGTTTAACTTCGGTTTCCCAATCGGTAATTTTAGTATCGTCAAGTGTATTGTTAACTGTTAATTCTTCACCTTTTAAACTTGTTAATTCAACGGTAAAGTTATTAATAGGTTCAACATGGACTAACGAAACTTTATCAATCCTTTCTTTTAAAACAGTGTTAGAAAAAATAAGTTTAGATAACGATTCTTCTTTAATACTGTTTAAAGCTTTCCAAATACCATAAACAATTTCGTTTTCTTTAATGTTAACAAAAATCATCCAACCATGTTTACAAAAAGGTGCTAATTTTTTAATGCGATAGTTAAACTTAATTTCGTTAATAGGGTCGGTAAACATAGGAATACGGTAGCAATCTGGAATTGTTTTTGCAACATATTCTGAATTGTTTGTAAAAATAATGTTAGGACGAAGTTTTGTTCCTTCTTCCTCGTATGTTGCTAATTCCGAAAAAAAGTTTAAAAATTGTGCTAGTAATTTTTTAGGAAATTCTTCAAATTCCTTATCCACAAAATTGGTTACTGCCACTCTTGCTGTTGAATATGTAACTGTATCTCGCATAAGCCACCCCTTTTTACAAATATGTAACTACATTTTGTCAATAATTAATATAACTATAACAAATAAAATTTTAATTGTTAAACAAAATATTGTATATTTTTTATAATTATTCATATTTTTGTATATTTTTTTTATAAAACACAAAAAAACATTTAGTTATTTTGTTTTTTTATATTATTTAGCAATATGGCTAAAAAACACTAAAACATTTTAACAGTTTGCAGCACTATTGTGCATACTGTTTTTGCATAAAAAAACAAAAAATAGGCAATTGTTTAATTTGCCTATTTTTTACTTCGCATTATTAAATACTTCCATTTTTTACAGCTGTATAAATACCAAAACCAATTGCTGCAACACCTATAAGAATACCCAAAACCAAACCAAAAATTTTCCAGCCAGACCTTGGCACTTTTCCTGTTACATAACCTGTTGAACCATTAACTAAAAATCTATAATCTTTTTTGCCAAACTTAAACCCACAAACCCAAACAGGTAAATAAATATAATTCCACATAATGTTTGAGTGAGTAGGATTCATTTTAAACGACATATAACTATCGTAATTGTGTTGTTTTTTAATACGATGTTCAATTTCTTTTTCAGACATCAATTTTGCATTTGCATAACCATTTTGCAAGTTTGTTGTAAATTCAGAACTAGCAAAACCCAATAAATATGCCGGATTATAAACTTTTAAACTTTCATTAAATCCAAACCTTCCTAATTTTTCATATTCGGTTTGGTCAACAACATGATTTCCTGCAACCGAAACAAAATCTTTAAAGTTATCATTACGAGTTCCAGAAAAAGGATGTTTTGTTGTGTAGTGTTCATGGTCAATTATTATTCTGCCATCAGACCCTCTACGACGAACTGTTCTTGTGTGATTTTCAACACCAATACCAGAATAAGTTGTTGAAACAGCAAAATCAAAATTCCAACAAGGAAAGTATAGCCCTTCCATTTTGTTTATTTTTGCTCCACTTTTTAATTTGTTAGGAACAAATTTTCTTGTTTTAATCCACTCTTTATATTTTGCCACTGCTGTTTGTTTAGCAATTTTAAAAGGTAAAATTCCATCAGGTTTAAATTCAATAGATTGTGAAAGTTCATGTAAGTTACTTGCTCCACAATAAGGGCAAACCCCTGTAACTTTTGAATCATCAACATTTGTTTTTGCACCACAAGTTTCACATTCGTGAGTAACAGAAAGTGAATTGTTTTGCTGAACTCTGCTTAACGAATTATATTCTTTTTTTTCAACCATGCTTAATGCATTAATAACTTGTGCACTACCACAATGTGAACATTTTAAATTTTGACTTTCTGGGTCAAACATCATAGTATTACCACAACTTACACATTTGCTAGATAATTTTTCTTCCATAAACATTCCTTTTAACAAAAATCGCCCTTTAAAATTAAGGGCGATAAATTAGTATATTAATTTTTTGCACTAATTTGTGCCATTATAGTTTTTCACCACAGTTAGAACAGAATTTACCTTTGCCTGTGTTTTCTGTGTTACATTTACGGCAAACCCTAGTTACATTTTGGTTTTTACCACATTCAGGGCAGAATTTTGCTTTTGCATTAATTTCTGCATTACAGTAAATACAATTCTTTTTGGCGGTTGTTGCAAATTTATGACCACATTCAGGGCAGAATTTTGCATTTTGTTTAAGTTCAGCACCACAATCCGGACAAGATTTTTTAGCTCCACCAACAACTTCTAAACTACGGTTTAAAATGTTGCCCATAGCTGCACCAGCACCTAAACCAACACCCATACCAGCCATGTTGCTGCCATTAGGATTGTTTGCACTTTCTCTCATAGCATGAGCTGCTTGATATTTAACAAAAGTATCCATTGTGTCGCCCATTACACCCATAGAACTACGAGTATCAATAGCTTTTTCAACTTCTTCTGGGAATGAAATGTTTTCAATAACAAGGTTTGTAAGTTCTAAACCAAGTTTGTTAAATTGAACATTAACATTTCCTTGTGCAACTTTGTTAAATTCTAGTAAATTGCAAGCAAGGTCCAAAGCAGAAATTTTACTTTCAGCAATAGCATCTGAAATGCTAGCAACTAACATACTTTTTAAATAACTTGTAATATCTTCGGTTTTAAATGTTGAATTTGTACCAAACAATTCTTTAAGGAAAATTGCAGGATCAGAAACTCTGAAAGCATAAGTACCATAACTTCTAATTCTAATAGTACCAAATTCTTTATCTCTCATTGTAATTGGGTTGCTTGTTCCCCATTTAATGTTTGTAAATTGTTTTGTGTTAACAAAATAAACTTCTGCATGGAATGGTGAATTAAAACCAAAAGGCCAGCTAAACAATTTTGTTAAAACAGGAAGGTTAGATGTTGTTAATTTATGTAAACCTGGTTCAAAAACATCGGCTAATTTACCTTTGTTTACAAACACAGCAGCTTGACTTTCTCTAACTGTTAGTTTACTACCCATCATAATTTGACGGCCATCCATAGGATATTTGTAAACTAATGTGTTTTTAGAATCATCTGACCATTCTAAACTTTTTAATAATTGACTTTTTGTAAAACTAAATAATCCCATATTAACTCCTTTAACAAACTATCTTAAAATAACTGAACAAGAAACTGCACAAATTGTGTCACCATCAGCAACAACAATTTCTTGATTATGTTTGTATTCTCTTACATAAATACCAACACGAATGTTAAATGCAGAAACATTTGGATCAGTTGAAATTAAAATATATTTGCCAGGTTTAATTTTACCATTTAACTCAACAGTTACAGGAGTGTTTTGACTTAAAATAATATCTCCTTGTAAATGTGTGATGTTGGTTTCACCGGTTTCAGCTTCAACAGGATTTGTTTCCATTGTGTATCTAACATCATCAACAATGTCCAAATTCTTTTCTACTTTTTCAGCATGAATTGCTTCTTCTTGTTTTTTTCTCTTTTTATTTCTAACAATTTTAAATGTTAGTAATCCGATGTATGCTACAGCAGCAACACCTAATGCAATGTAAATATAAAACATTGGATCCATATTGACATTCTCCCTAAAAAATAAAATTTATATTAAGGGTTTTAGTTATAATTACACTAAACCCAAATTTAACATTTTTATTTTAGCACATAATTTTAATAATATAAAATAAAAAAACATTATTTCGTCATAATTCTACACATTTTTTTGACAAAAAACGGTACAAACAAAACAAATTATGGTGGCTAAAATATATAATTTGATTTTTTTAAATTAAATCTTTTAATCTTTATCATTAAAAAGTTTATTCACAACCTAAAACAATAATACTATTCTTTTAATAATTAAACTTATTGCTTTTTAAAAAAGTTAAAATGTGTTATAGTCAGTTGATAACTTATTCAAAGGATAAATTTATGAGTACGGCTAAAAAAGATATTAAATTCATTTTAGAAAATACAAGGCAAGATTTTTTTTATTTAATGATTTTAAATCTGTTTAAAATAATTATTGTTTTTTGTGATTTTGCTTATAACACAATTCAATCGTTAATTATTGATGCAGGGTTAAATTTTCAACCCGATAAAGAAATAAAAACAACATGGTATTTAGAATTCTTTTTAAACGGAAACTTTGGCGAAAGAGGAAGTTTGAAACTTATTATTAGTATGGCTGTTTGTTTCTTTTTAATTTTGGTAGTTATTAACACTTCTAAATATTTTCAAGGAACATTAAGTGTTTTATTCCGTTCAAAAAACAGGGTTAGATTAAGATCAAAAGCTTTTAGAAAATTTTGCGATCACAATCAAAACTACAACAGTGGCGAATTATTTAACCTGCTTAAAGATGACATTACAGGTGTTGGCGATTTCTATTATGTTTATATTCCATCAATAATTATGGATTTATTTTACATTTACATGGCAATTTCAACCTTGTCAGACATTAATGCTTACCTACTAATTGTTCCATTAATTTCTGCACCTATTCTACTATACTTCTGTATTGTTTACATTAAAAAACTATATAATGCACAACTAACCATTAGAGAAAGAAGTGCACAGTTAAGGTCGGTTACACAAGAAAACCTTGAAGGTATGAAAGCATTAAAACTATTTAACACTTTAAGTTTTTCTAAACAACGATTTAAAAGAAAAAATGTTGAATACACAACATCATTAGTTGAAAAAAACTTACTTTCTAACCGTTACGATTTAATTTTTAATGTTATTAAAAAAACAACCTACATTATTTCTTTAATTGTTGGAGGCATTTTAGCTATTAACGGAGAAATTAGTATTGGTCAATTTTTAATTTTTACAACCTTTGTTGTAACATTACTTAACTACATAACAACAATTGTTTCCGATATTGCAAATGCAAAACTATCAATTTTACAAAACCGTAAACTACAAGCTTTCTTTGAACATGAAAACGATATTAAAGAAGTTGAAAATCCTGAAATTTTACCTACAAGCACAATCTATGGTTTGTCAGTTAAAAAATTAAACCTATTAATTGATGAAAAACCTGTTTTAAACAATATTACATTTAACCTACCACCAGCAACCACTATTGGAATTATTGGTGGAAGTAGCAGTGGTAAAACTGCACTAATAAAATCGCTTATGCGAATTTTACCTTACGAAAGTGGCGATATTACCATAGGTAAAACTGACCTATTAAATTTACAAGTTAAAAATGTTAGAGATTTGTTTAGCTATCATATGCAAAACCCTGTGTTATTTAACATAAGTTTAAAAGAGAATTTAACCTATTCAGGCAATCCTGTTACCGATGAAAGAATTGCAACAGTTTTAAAACAAACCTACACCGACGATGTTTTACTTAAAGTAAACAATGGGTTAGACCATGTTTTAGAAGATGGCGGAAATAGTTTAGGAAACTACAAACTCCGCTTATCGCTATGCAGAGCAATTTTAAAAGATAGTCCGTTCTATGTTTTAGATGATTTTACACATGGCTACAATGACGATGAGAAAAAACATTTGTGTAAAAACATTATTAATTTACTACCAAACAAAACTGTAATTATGCTTTCAAATAATTTTAATGATGTTAAGCATTGTTCTTACATTTTAGAATTAAATCAAGGCAAAGTTAAATTTTTTGGCACTTCAACCGATTATTCAAAATTAGAAAAAGGAGGTGCAAAAAATGAACAATAAAAAAGAAACCGTTATTGAAAAGAAACTTAAAAAAGAACTTGGTTCAGGTTATATTTTTAAGTTAATGAAATACTTTTTACCTTACAAACATATTGCTGCACTTTGTGTGCTGTTTATAGTTTTAAGTTTATTGGTTGGTTTAGCAACCCCTAAAATTAACTCATACTTAACCGAAACGGTTATTCCTAATAAGCAACTAACAGCATTTATTTGGGTGGTTGTTGGAATTGCTGCCCTAGAATTTACCAACATTTTTGCAGCTTTTTTCAAATCTAAACTAATTAACAAATTTGGCTATGAAATTATAGGTCAAATTAGAAATGATGTTTATAACAAATTAACCATTTTATCAATGGATTATTTCAACGAAAATGCAACAGGTAGTTTACTTGCAAAATCAACAGCTTATGTTGATAACATTGCATCATTTTACACTTCCTACATTTTCACATTAATTGAACACACCCTAAGGCTTTGCATTGTTGTACCATTTTTAATTTCTTGCAGTCCTATTTTAACTTTACTTGGAATTGGTGTTATTATACCTATTTCGGTTGGAATTTATTTTATTATTAAAGTTGCAAAAAATCGCAGTAATGCTTACTATGAAGGACAAAGCCAAGCATATAATGCACTAGTTGAAAACATTAGTGGTATTGCAACAGTAAATGCTTTTAACAAACAAGAAGAAAATTTAAATTTATACATTGGCAAAGTTAAAAAGAACTATAAAGAATGGTATGCTTTAAGCAGAATAAACGATAGTTACCATTTATGGTTTGACACAGTTTACAATGCCGCAATTGCAGGAATATTTATTTTAAGCTTTATTTTAATTTCACAAAATCAACTAACCTTTGCAGTTTATGTTGCATACATTGGTTATCAAGGACAACTTTGGACACCTTTTTACTATTTCGTGCAGCTATTTAACAGTTTTGTTAGTTTAACCGGAAACTTGCAACAAGTGTTCAACACATTAGAAGCCGAAGAAAAAATTATTGATTCAAACTTTGCAAAAAGCCACACATTAAAAGGAAACATCACAGTTAAAAACTTAACATTTGCTTATGAAACAAAACCTGTAATTAAAGATGTTAGTTTATATGTTAAAGTTGGTCAAAAACTAACCCTATGTGGTTTGGCAAACTCTGGAAAAAGCACTCTTGTTGAATTAATTGGTAGGTTATATCAATTTAACGAAGGTCAAATTTTCTTTGATGAATATAACATTAACAGCATTAAACTTTCTAGCATTCATAAAAACATTGGAATAGCACAACAAAATACTTTTATGTTGCAGGATTCAATTTTAGAAAATATTAGATTTGGAAATAAAAAAGCAAGTTTTGACGAATGTGTTGCTGCTTGTAAATTAATTGGTGCTCACGAATTTATTGAAAAACTTGGTGGTTACAACAAAGTTGTTGGTGTTGATTTTGATTTAAGTGATGGCGAAAAACAACTTTTAAATGTTGCCAGATTAATTGTTCATGAACCAAACATTGTTATTTACGATGAAGCTCTTTTAAGTTTAGGCGAAGAAAGAGAAGCCGAAGTGGTTGAAAAGTTAATAAAACATTTTGCAAACAAAACAATGTTTATTGTAACTAACAACAGATTAATTATTGAAAATAGCGAATATATTTATTACTTAAAAAATGGCAAAATTTGTGAACATGGAACATTAGACGAATTAATTAGCAAAAATGGTTCTTTTAAAAAAGATATCTATAAAACTTTTATTAGAAAAGAACACAAAACAATTGTTTCTGCTGTTAACGAACAAGAAAGCGATAAAATAGCAAAAAAAATTGAAAAACAAACCGAAGAAGTTAAACCTAAAAAAACTTCTAGAAAAACAACAACTAAAAAAAATAAAAAAGACCTAGGTTAATCTAGGTCTTTTATTTTTAAACTTTAACAAAATTTCCGTTGTTATTTTTATAGTAATCAAATTTGTTTTGGTCAACATTATAAATAGCAAAATCATAGTTTTCTGTGTTGTTAAATTCAATTAAACAACAGTTGCCACTTACTAACTCACCATAAACAGAATCAGAACTTGTTACTTCGGTAATAAAAATATCAATGTTATTTTTATATCCTTGTGTGAAATTGTCTTTTTTAACATGTGTTATTGCACAAGATTTTTCATCTGATAAAGAAAGGAATGTTGAAGATTGATAGCCAGAAGCAAAAATTTCTGGATTAAAGAAGGATAATAATTCGGCAGGAATTGTTGAATCAACATCAATTAAATTAAGTTTTTCTAATTTATCAAACTTACCTTCTATGTTAGAAGTTGGTGTTCTTGGGTGACCTTTATAATAATAAACATAGTTATCGCCATAGTATGCTTGAATAGTTTTAACATAATTATCAAAACCAACTTCATCTTCGTCCCAAGTTCCAAGGAAAAGCATAACTTCTTTATTTTCCTTAACTGCTTTTTCAAATATATTATCACTAAAATTAAACAACTTAGTAAGTTCTCGTTGTTCCACAGAATTCAACAAATTAAACATTGTGTTTAAATCTTTAACTTTAACTTTTTTGTTGTTTTTAAGTTCGTTAAACATTTCGGTATTATTATTTGCCATTGTTCCACTAATTCTGGTTAGCCACCAAGTAATGTTACTTTCTTCATTAACCATTACATAAGTATATTCTTTAGCATCCCATGGCCTTACAATAAACCCTTTATCATATTCGCTATAAGTGTTTCGGCTTATAATTTCTTCTTTTAACTTATTATAGGTCGCTTTCATCTCAGCATAAGTTTGTTTTGCGGTTTCATTATCAAAATATTTATTAAATATTGAAAACGAACCAACACCATCAGATAAAAGTGTAATGTTACAATTTTCAAGTGGTATTCCGCCACCCAAAGTTGTTTGTAACCAAGCATAAGAATAAAAATCGTTATAATACAAATTAAATTTAGAATTAGGGTTTATTTCATATAATTCCTTAATCCACTTGTTTGTTTCTTCATAAATTATTTTTTGGTCAACTTCGGTTTTACTGTTAATTTGTAAATTTGTTGCAACCGGAATTGTGTAAACATTGTTTGGCATTTGAGAATAATTCCAAACCAAATTTCTTTTAAACCAAACAAAAGTTGGAATTTTATAATCGTTAGTAATTTCCTCTAATCCCAATGTAAATAAAGTAACAGGCATTGTTCCTGTAACAGGTGCAATGTTATATTCATCAGCAAACACTTTAACTTCTTTTTTATTTGTTGCCCTATATGCTCCTCTTTTTGCTATTACGGTTATTTCGTGTTTACCGTAATAAGCAGGAACACTATATTCGCCTTTTAATAGTGCATTAGTATCTTGCAGGGTTACTGAATATAACAAATCGCCATCATGTTTAACTTTTATTGTTATTTGTTCGGCATCTTTTGTTGTGTCCCATTTAACTTTAACCGTTTGCTCATTTTCAACTTGTGACATATCGGTTGTTAAATCCATTTTCCACAAAGCAAACCACATATAAATAAAAACAAGCATACTTATAAGCAGTAAAACACTAAACCCTATAACTACACCCCATAAAAGCTTTCTTGTACTCATATTTTCACCTATAAAAATTTATACTTTAAAGTTATCAAATAGTATTAATTTTGTCAAACTAACAAAACAAAAAACACACTAAATATTAGTGTGTTTAAATTTTACTTTTTTGTTGTTCTATTTGTGATTGCATTACTTCTGTTACAAGCGAAGGGTCTTCGTTAAAAGTTTCTTTTAACAAACTAAAACATTTACCTTTTGTTGTATTAAATAAAACACCTTGCCTTGCCAAAGCATCAACCACTCTTTTTACAATAACCCTATCACCCATAAGCAAATCTTTTTGTTGCTCTTCGGTTAAATGGTTTACAAACCATCTGCTAGAACAAAATGGAAATAATGCACTTTCGGCAAGTTCATCTGTGTAAGTTCTTTGGTCATTATGCAAAAGCAAATTAAATGCCCTTGGATTGGTTTCTAATTTTTTAACCACATCTTCAACGGTACATTTTCTACCCAACAAAACTTCCAACCTAATAGTAAAAATTTCTAGTGTTTTTCGGTAGTCAATATCTATTATGTTAAAGTTTTTATCAGCAATTAAAACATTTCCACTGTTAACATCAATATTAACAAAACCAGCATCAACCAAAAACATAATGTCTTTTACATATTTATCAAATGAACTATCTGGTAAAGCCATAAGTTTTAATTGTGATTTTTTATTGAAATTATAAATGTAATCACACAAAATTTTTCTTTCTTCATCGGTGTAATTTGAAAAACCATCACAATCGTAATCAACACCAAAAGCACCCTTTAAAACTGTGTCGGCACTACTTAAATAAACTTGTTCGCCTTGTGCTTTATCAAACACTTCAACACAATGTTTATCAGCATAAAAAACAGAATATAACCTTGGGGTGTTAACACCATTTTTTATAAGCCATTTAGAAAGCTCTGCCATACCATAACTTTCAACGGAAGTTAAATCTGCCTTTTTAACAACAGCTTTGCTTTTTAAAATTGCCAAACCATTATAAAATGTGCAATATTTTTCAACCCCCGATTTTTCAGCTGTGGAATGAACAGTTTTTACAGCTTGTAAAAATTGTTTTATTTGTTGTGACTTATTAACTTTTGAATTTTTAGCACTAACAGATTCACCTGCAATTGCTAACAAATATTCTTCTAATTCCTTATTCATAACATCTTAATTATACCTTAACCCTAAATTAATTTCAATAGCATAAAAAAAGAACTAGGATAAAATCCTAATTCTTTTATTTTTATTTTTTAGAAGCTGTTCCTGAAAATCTTATTTTGTTAATAAGGTTAACAATGTTTGCATATAATGGATAACTAAATTGAACTAAACATAAAATAAACAATGTGTTTTGTAAACTTAAAGGTACATATTCAAAGAATCCCCAAGGAACTATTAATAAAGCTCCTGCACAAAGTGTTAATACTGCACAATATAGGAATGTGCGATAAATATCAAATGGTTTACATAATTTAAATAGAACTAGTAATCCAGAGAATGTTACAAGTAAACTTGCCATTGTAACAAATTGTCCACTTGTACCAACAATTCTATCAATAAAGAAACAAGCAATTACATTAATTGTAAATATTATTGCACCTGGCAAACTATTACATATTAAGTTAGACAGGAACTTACCTTGTATAGGGTCCTTATTTGGTTGTAATGATAAGAAGAATGAAGGAATTCCTATTACAAAATATTCTAATAATAAAATTTGAAGAGTGTTAAATGGATATTCTGTTTTCATGATTAAGCAGAATATTGATAGAAACATTGTAAAGAAGGTTTTCATAAGGAATAACGAACTTGATTTTTGAATGTTGTTAATAACCCTTCTACCTTCGGCAACAACACTTGGCATGCTAGCAAAGTTGCTATCAAGTAGCACTAAATGGCTAACATTACGGGTAGCTTCACTACCACTTGCCATAGCAATTGAACAGTCAGCTTCCTTTAAAGCTAAAATATCGTTAACACCATCACCTGTCATGGCAACTTTGTGTCCTTTATTTTTTAAAGCTTTAACCAAAATCATTTTTTGTTCTGGGCTAACCCTACCAAACACTGTGTATTTTTCGGCTGCTTCAACAACTTGTTGTTCGCTTAACCCTTCTAAACTAATAAATTTTTCAGCATTTTCAACACCAACCCTGCGGCTAACTTCGCTTACAGTAATTGGGTTGTCACCACTAATAATTTTTACTTCAACAGCATTGTCTTTAAACCATTGTAAAGTTGCAGCTGCATCTTCTCTAATATGGTCTTCAATAACAATAATTGCAACAGGTTTTCTTTTTGTTGAAAGTGTTTGTTTATCGGCATCAATTTTGCCATCACATTTAACAAGTAAAATAACCCTGAAACCTTTTTGAGCATATTGTTTAACAAGTTTATCTACTTCTGCATTTTTTTCTTTATAAACAAATTCAGGTGCTCCAAAGGCATAAGTTTCACCATTTCTAAATGTTACAGCACTTAACTTTCTTGCACTGCTAAATGGTAAAACAACATCTTTTGTAAATTCTTTACTATATCCAAAATGAGTGGCAAGAGCCCTAGATGTTTGGTTATTATCTTCAAGTGCTGTAAGCATACTACCCATAATATCGTTAATAGTATGTCCAACATCACTCATTTGAATAACAGTGTTAACTTTCATGCTACCATCAGTAATTGTTCCGGTTTTATCTAGACACAACACATCAGTTCTAGCAAGCATTTCAATACTATATAAATCTTGAACCAAGGTTCTTTTTCTAGCAAGTTTAACAACCCCTACTGCAAGGGCAACACTTGTAAGTAAAAACATTCCGGCAGGAATCATACCAATAATTGAACCTGCTGTTTGTTTAACTGTTGCCGAAATAATTTTAAGTTTGGTATAGTTGTTGTAAAACATTAAAATTGCAAGTGGAATAATAATAACTCCTATGCATCTAATAATTAAATTTAAACTTCTTAAAAGTTCACTTTTTGCCTTTTTATACTCTTTTGCTTTTGCACTTAATTTTGCAGTGTAACTAAATTCGCCAACTCTATCAACAATGGCACTACATTTACCACTTGAAATAAAACTACCCGAATATAAAACATCGCCTTTTTTCTTTTTTATAGCAACACTTTCACCGGTTAACAAACTTTCGTTAACTTCAACTTCGCCTTCAACCACTCTGCAATCGGCACAAATTTGTTTGCCTGTTGTAAACAAAATAATATCGTCCATAACAACTTCGTCAACAGGAATGTCAATTGTGTGTCCATCTCTAATAACTGATGCAGTTGGGGCAGAAACCAAACTAATTTTTTCAATTGTCTTTTTAGCTCTAATTTCTTGAATAATACCAATAACAATATTACTTAAAATTATTGCAAGGAATAATAAGTTGGTCCAAGCACCAACAGCAATTAAAGCACCTGCAACTAAAAAACATAACATATTAAAGAAAGTAAAAATGTTACCAAAGAAAATGCTTTTATAGGTTTTAATATTTTTATTTTCAACTTTATTTGTTAAGTTTTCATTTGTTCTTTGTTCAACTTGTTCAACTGTTAAACCCTTTTTAGGATTAACGGTAAACCTTTCAACTTGTTCAATATCAAAACCTTTCTTTCTTCTTTTAAACTCTCTTTTTGCTTCTTTTTCTTTTTCTTTTTTTAGTTTTGGATTAACTTCTTCCGGAGTTAAAATTCTAGGTTTTCTAATTTCTTCAACCACTTTGGTTTCGGCAATATCTACCTTTTTCCCCTTATTACCCACTGTTTCGGTTTCAGGAATAACAACTTCTGATTTTAATTCTTCTTTAACTTCAACTTTTGGTTTTGTTGTTTTTGATTTAGAAGTTGATTTTTTAGCAGTTGACTTTTTAGCACTACTTTTTTTAGTGCTGCTTTTTTTCTTGCCAGAACTTTTACTTGTTGATTTTTTTGTTGTAGTTTTCTGTGTTGTTTTAACAGTTTCTGGGCTAGAATTTTCGGTTTTATTTTCTAATGTTGCACTAGCAACTTCTTCTACTGTATTTTCTTTTTCAGCCATTTACTCACCTATTTAATATAATCTGTTGTTTAAAATTTACTTTAAACGGTATTTTTTAGTATAACACAACTATTTTAGCATAAAAAAATAATTTATTAATAGTAATTAATTAAAGTTTAATAAAATAATCAAAAAATTTCAACTTTAAATTGAAATATATTTATTATGCTGGTATAATTACATTGACTTTTAAAACAAAGAAGGATGAAAACAATGACAGAAGTAAAAACAAAAGCAACTATGGATAAAGTTGTTAACCTATGTAAAAATCGTGGAATTATTTTTCAAGGAAGCGAAATTTATGGTGGAATGGGAAACACTTGGGATTATGGCCCTGTAGGTGTTGAAATTAAAAATAATATTAAAAGAGCATGGTGGAAAAAATTTGTTCAAGAAAACACAAACAGTTTTGGTGTTGATGCTGCAATTTTAATGAACAGCCGTGTTTGGGATGCTAGTGGACACACAGCAAGCTTTGCAGACCCTAAAATGGATTGTAAAGAATGTAAAAGCCGTGGCAGAGCAGATAACTTAATTGAAGATTATGCTAAAAAACACAACCTTGAAGTTAACCCAGACACAATGACAAACGAAGAAATGGAAGCATTTATTGCTGAACATAAAATTGCTTGCCCTAAATGTGGAAAACACAATTGGACAAATATCCGTCAATTTAACTTAATGTTTGAAACTAGCCGTGGTGTAACCGACGAAAACCAAAACAAAATTTATCTTCGTCCAGAAACTGCACAAGGTGAATTTGTAAACTTTTTAAATGTTCAAAGAACAATGAGAGCAAAAGTTCCTTTTGGTATTGCACAAGTTGGTAAAGCTTTTAGAAACGAAGTAACACCTGGTAACTTTATTTTTAGAACCATTGAATTTGAACAAATGGAACATCAATTGTTCTGTAAAGAAGGTCAAGACCAAGCTTTCTATGAAGAATACAAACAAAAAGCATTTAACTTCCTATTAGATTTAGGATTTAACAAAGACCGTTTAAGATTTAAAGATCACGATAAACTTGCTTTCTATGCAAAAGCTGCTTGTGATATTCAATACTTCTACCCTATGGGTTGGCAAGAACTTAATGGTATTCATAACAGAACAAACCACGATTTAAGCCGCCACCAAGAATATAGTGGAAAAAGTATGTTATATCTAGACCCATTTACAAATGAAAAATTCATTCCTTGGGTTGTTGAATACAGTATTGGTGCAGATAGATTAATGCTTGCTGTTTTATGTGAAGCTTACGACGAAGAACAACTTGAAAACGAAACCAGAGTTGTAATGCACTTCCACCCAGCACTTGCTGCTTACAAAGTTGCAGTTTTACCATTACAAAAACAACAAACTGAAAAAGCAAGAGAAGTTTATAACAAACTTTCTAATTACTTTATGTGTACTTTTGACGAAGCAGGTTCAATTGGTAAAAGATATCGCCGTCAAGACGAAATTGGAACTCCTTTCTGTTTAACAG
>JAZNIS010000021.1:0-29310 GCA_045577635.1 Clostridia bacterium | reverse complement strand
AAAATCGCAGGTGAATTATTACCTTGTGTTATGCATGTTAGTGCCAGAGCATTAGCAACTCATGCTTTATCAATTTTTGGAGACCATTCCGATGTAATGGCATGCAGACAAACAGGTTTTGCAATGCTATGTTCAGGATCTGTTCAAGAAGCACACGATTTAGCATTAGTTTCTCACCTTGCTACACTACACTCATCTGTTCCTTTCCTACATTTCTTTGATGGTTTTAGAACCAGCCATGAAATTAACACAATTGAACAAATTGATTTAAGCAAGGTTAAAGAAATTTATCCATTTGATAAAGTTGCTGAATTTAAGAAAAGAGCATTAAATTCTACTAACCCACACCAACAAGGAACTGCTCAAAACCCTGATATCTTCTTCCAAAACAGAGAAGCTTGTAACACACATTACAACATGGTTCCTGAAATTGTTGAAAAAGTTATGGAACAATTTAACAAATTATTTGGAAGAAAATATGCTTTATTTGATTATGTTGGAGATAAAAATGCAACCGATGTAATTATTTTAATGGGTAGCGGCGGAAACACAGCTGAAACAACCGTTAACTACTTAAACAAAGTAGAAGGCAAAAAATATGGTGTTTTAAAAGTTAGATTATTTAGACCATTTAGTGCAAAAGCTTTTGTTAATGCTTTACCTAAAACTGTTGAAAGAATTGCTGTTTTAGATAGAACAAAAGAACCTGGTAGTGTTGGCGAACCACTATATCAAGATGTTATTACTGCTTTAAATGAAGAAGGCAGAAACATTAAAGTAATTGGTGGCAGATATGGATTAGGCAGTAAAGAATTTACACCAAGCATGGTTAGTGCTGTATTTGATAATTTAGTAAGTAAAAATCCTAAAAACCACTTTACTGTTGGTATTACTGACGATGTTACAAACACAAGTTTAGAAATTACAAGACAAGTTCACCCTACACAAGGAAGTGTTACAAGCTGTAAATTCTATGGTTATGGTGGTGACGGAACTGTTAGTGCTAATAAAAGCAGTATTAAAATTATTGGTAACAACACCGGACTAAACGGACAAGCTTACTTTGAATATGATAGTAAGAAAAGTGGTAATGCCACAATTTCACATTTAAGATTTGGTAAAGATGAAATTAACGAAAGTTATTTGTTAGACAACATTGATTTTGTTTCAGTACACAATCAAACATACATTACAAAATACAACATTTTAAAAGGCCTAAAAGATGGCGGAACAATGTTGCTTAACACAAACTATTCACTTGAAGAACTTGAAACATTAATGCCTGCTAGCATGAAAAATGAAATTGCTTCTAGAAACATTAAAGTTTACACAATTGATGCTTACACAATTGCAAAAGAACTTGGTTTAGGAAACAAAATCAACTTAATTATGCAAAGTGCATTCTTTAAATTAATTAACATTATGCCATTTGAAACTGCAAAAGCAGAAATGAAGAAAATGGCTGAAAAAAGCTATGGAAGCAAAGGCGAAAAAGTTTTACAATCAAACTTTAGTGCTATTGATAGTGCTGAAAACAGCATAAAAGAACTTAACTACCCTGCTACATGGGCTAATGCAAGTGGCAGCTGTGCAGCTTGTAAAAACAATAAAAATTGCAGTAAATACTACGAAGAATTTATTAAACCTATTGAAAAATTAAACGGTGATACACTACCTGTTAGTGCATTTAATCCAACCGGCTGTGTTCCAACAGGAACAACACAATATGAAAAAAGAGGAATTGCTACAATGCTTCCTTGCTGGAACAGTGAAAACTGTATTCAATGTAATATGTGTGCATTTGTTTGCCCACATTCAGTAATTAGACCAAAACTAATTGACGAAAAAGATTTAGTTGATGCACCTGAAACACTTAAAGTTTTAAATGCAATTGCTGAACCTGGTAAAAAATTTGTTCTAGATTTTAGTGCACTAGATTGTACAGGTTGCGGAGTTTGTGCAAGTGTTTGTCCTTCTAAAAACAAAGCATTAACAATGGTTGATACCGATGAACAATTAAAAATTGACACAGCTAATAACGAATATTTAAGCAATATTAAAACTGTAAAAAGTAATTTATTTAAAAACAACACAGTTAAAGGTGTTGGATTTGAAAAACCTTATTTTGAATTTAGTGGTGCTTGTGCTGGTTGTGGAGAAACTCCTTATATTAAAGTTATTTCACAATTATTTGGCGACCACATGATTGTTGCAAATGCAACAGGATGTAGCAGTATTTATGGTGGTAGTTCACCAACCTGCCCTTACACTTTTGATGAAAAAGGTGGTCCTGCTTGGGCAAACAGTTTATTTGAAGACAATGCCGAATTTGGTTATGGTATTAAACTTGGTTTAAAAGTTAAACAAGAACAATTAATTAACTACTTAAACGAAGTTAAAAACAACAATTTCTCAAATGAAACAAAAGAATTAGTTGATGGTTATTTAAACACAACCGATGCTAATGAACAAAGAGATTTCCGTGCTAAAATTTTATCAGCTATTAAATTAGAAAATTCAGTAAACCCTGAACTTGTTAACAACATTACAACATTAAGCGATGCATTTATTAACCAAAGCTTATGGATTATTGGTGGCGATGGTTGGGCATACGACATTGGTTATGGCGGACTTGACCATGTGCTTGCTAGTGGCGAAAATGTTAACATTTTAGTATTAGACACCGAAGTTTATAGTAACACCGGTGGACAAGCAAGTAAAAGTACACCAACAGGTGCAGTTGCAAAATTTGCAGCTGGTGGAAAGAACAGACCTAAAAAAGATTTAGGTATGATTGCCACAATGTATAAAGATGTTTATGTTGCAAAAGTTAGCATGGGTGCAGACATGAACCACTTCTTAAAATGTGTTAGAGAAGCAGAAGCATATAATGGTGTAAGTTTAATTATTGCTTATGCTCCATGTATTAACCATGGTATTAACATGACAAATAGCCAACTTGAAGAAAAGAAAGCTGTTGAGTGTGGATATTGGAATTTATGGCACTACAACCCTACACTAATTGAAGAAGGCAAAAATCCTTATGTGTTAGATAGTGGTGACCCAACAAAAGATTATGTTGAATTTTTACAAGGCGAATCTCGTTACTTCTCACTACTTAAAAAGAATCCTGAAAAAGCACAAGAATTGTTTGAAAAAGCAAAACAAGATGCTGCCGACAGATTAGAAAACATTAAAAAATTAAGTAATACAGAAGAAAATTAAACAAAACAAAAAAACGGCTAGAAATAGTCGTTTTTTTATTATTTGCATACTAGTTTGCATAGTAGCAAAAATTGAAAAATTTTTTTATAATTTTATGAATAAATTTTTTAAACTTACACAAATTAATATTAGTAAAGAAGTTAAATAAAATTTGTTATTATTTACACTCTTTACTTATAAAAAAGAGAGTTGTTAAACGGTACTTTATGTTTAATTAACTCTCTCTTTTTTTATTGTTTTCAAAAAATTCTTGAAGGGTTTGTAATACAACTTCAATATCTTTTTCCCTAACAACCTTATTTTTTATTTCGGTGCAATTATGATACCCTTTTAAATACCATAATATATGTTTTCTCATTTCTTTAACAACTAAATTTTCAGGATAATACTTTCTTAAAATGGTTATATGTGTTTTTATATCTTCAAACTTATTAACCGAAACAGATTTTCCTGTTAACTCTGCAAATATTTCAGGATTACCTAATGCACCCCTGCCAATCATTACAGCATCAACACCTGTTTCAAGCATTTTTTTATAACTATTTAAATCGGTTACATCTCCATTTCCTATTACCGGAATTGAAACTGCTTGTTTAACCTGTTTAATTAAATTTAAATCAGATTTACCTGCATAAAACTGTTCCCTGGTTCTGCCATGAATTGTAATGGCACTAGCACCTGCTCTTTCACACATTTTTGCAAATTCAACAGCATTAACATTATCATTCCAACCTGCTCTAAACTTAACAGTTATTGGTTTAGTTGATGCTTTAACACAACTAGACACAATTTCTTCTGCCAAATTAATATCTTTCATTAAAGCACTGCCTTCACCATTTTTAACAATTTTTGGTGCTGGACAGCCCATATTAATATCAATAATATCAAACTTTGCTAAATATTTACTTTTAACAATGTTAGACATAATTTTAGGATCAGAACCAAAAATTTGTGCAACTTTAATCGTTTCGTTATCGGCAGTAATTAACAAATCTTCGGTTTTTTTATTTTTATATTTTAATGCTTTTGCACTAACCATTTCACCAACTGCATAGTCGGCACCATAGTTAATTGCTAAACTTCTAAAACCAACATCAGTTACACCTGCCATAGGTGCAAGTATTAAATTGTTTTTAAGTTCAATATTACCTATTTTCATATTTATATTTTATTATAAAATTAATTTTTTGTAAATTTAATAAGTTAAAATGGCTAAATTAAGGAATAAAAATAAAAAAAGTTCCAAATTAATGGAACTTTTAAAAATGTTTATTAAATTAATAAAGCAAAATAAATTATTATTTATTAACAGCTTCTTTAATAGCTTTGCTTGGTCTGTAAGTAACAGCTTTAGAAGCAGGAACTTTAATAACTTCCTTTGTTCTTGGGTTGATACTTTCTCTTGCTGCTCTTGTTTTAACAACAAATTTACCAAAACCAGCTAATGCAACTTCGTTGCCTTTTGCTAAATCAACAACGATTGTATCTAATAATTCATCTACAACTGCTGCAACTTCTTTTTGTGTTAAGTTTGTTTTATCAGCAACAACTTTTACTAATTCAATTTTATTCATAAACATTTTCTCCTTTATGTTTTCTATGGTAATTATACCATAATTACAGACATATGCAAAACATTTTTTAATAATTTATTTTTAACAATCCCCTTTATTTCGGTGTTTTTTAGAATTTAAACAACAACACTTTTTAAGGTTTTTCCAGCTTTAAAAGTTGGAACATTTGTTGCAGGTATTAAATTAACTCTTTTTGTTTGCGGATTAAAACTTCTTCTAGCCATTCTGTGTTTAACTTCAAACTTACCAAAGCCAACTAAATTAATTGAATCACCATGTTTTAAAGTTGATTGAATAATGGTTGTAATGGCATTTAAGCAAAGTGCACAATCCTTTTGAGTTAATTTAGATTTTTTAGAAATTTCTTTTACAAATTCGGTTTTATTCATATCATAATCTCCTTTTTGTAATTATTCTCAAAATAAAACCATTTATTCAAATTAAATGTTGTTTATTATACTTTTTTTCTTAAATACAGTTATTTCTTGTTTGCTAAAACTTTTAAAGAGAATAATTAATGTAACATACAAAAACAATCCTACACCTGCCGAAATTATACAATACAACCATATATTTATGTTAATTAACATATTGCGAAGAACAAACATAACAATTCCTGATATAACTGCACTACATATTGGCGAAATTAAAACTTTACTTAACCCTAAACTAAATTTAATATATTTTTTTATAGAAAATAAATTAATTAAACTGGCAACAGTTAAAAACACTAAATTACTAATTGCAACACCAAAAATGTTTATTTTAGGATTAGAAACAAATAAAAACATACATACAATTCTAACAATAACAGCAACTAACATACTAACAAATGGAATAATAGGTTTATTTATACTTTGCAAAATTGATGTAAAAGTTTGTAAAAAAGCATAATATAATATACTTACCGAACTTAACATTAACAACTTATAAGAAAAAGAAAACTCATCAATAACCAAATCAGATAATCCGTTTGAATAAAGAATTGTAATAATATCTGGCGAATAAATTAAAAAAACAATAAAACAAGGTAATGCTATAATCCATGTTATTTTAATGAAAATACCTGTTTTAAAAGTGACTTCCTTTTCATTATTATTTGAATATAAACCACTTAAATTAGGAACAATTGCTGTTGCAAGTGAACCACAAAATAAAACAGGTAAACCAATTAAGGTGTTAACAATTCCATTACTAATACCATATAAATTTGTTGCTTGCAAACTAGAAAATCCTGCTTTTGTTAAAATATTTATTAACATAAAACTATCTAAAAAGCCCGTAATTGGAATTATAACAGCAGTTAATGTTGCTGGCAACGAATATACCATAATTTGCTTTAAAGCTTCAAATTTTGTTAAATTCTTGCTTTTAGGAATATCTATTTTATATATGTAACCCCGTTTATAAATTAAATAATGTATCACAATAAAAACAAGTGCACAAAACTCTGAAATTGTTACTGCAAGCACTGCACCAAACACAGCAAAAGTAATTCCTTTATACAAAAACATATTTGCCAATAATAACCCCGAAACCAGCTTTACAACTTGTTCAATAACATTGTTTACAAGTGTTGGTATCATATTTTCTTGCCCCTGAAAAAAGCCCCTTATAACCGATATTATTGAGGCGAATATAATTGAAGGTGCAATTGCAAAATAACCGATTTTAGCATTAATATTGCCCTGTAATAAAGAAATTTTTTCGCTTAACACAATTAAAGTTGCAGAAAAAATTACACTTAAAACAAAAACATATATTAATGCAACTTTAAAAATAGTTATTTCATTTTTTTTGTTATGATTTATTCTTTCGGTGCTAACTAATCTGCTAACTGCCAAACTTGTGCCCGAACTTATTATTACCAAAAACAAGCTATACAGCGGAAAAACCAAATAATAAAGTCCCATTCCGTTAGAGCCCAAAATATTGGTTAATGGAATTTTATATAATGCACCAATAACTTTTGCCAATAATCCACCAAAAGCAAGTAATATTGCACCAAACAAAACCGGTTGCTTTTTTGCTAATTGTTTCATTACTCTACTTGCCTAGCTAAAAAACCTGCAATTACTTGCAATATTTTAACATCTGTCATACTAAAATTTGTTTCTTTTTCTAAATTAGTAAAAGCAACAATTCCACCAACAACATCGGAATTTGCTAAAATAGGAACAACCATTTGGCTATAATATGTATTACTATCATCTTTAAACAATTCTAACATTTTAGAATTATCAGAAACATTGAACAAATAACTTTTTCTTCCTTCTAAAATTTCTTCTAGTTTTGCACTAATTTCTTTACCCAAACAACCCTTTAATTTATTTGTTGTTGCAATAACAAAATCCTTATCAGTAACAACTAAATTAATACTTAAATTATCATTAATAACCGAACAAAATGTATTAGCAAATTCGGTTATATCAACAATTGGCGAATACTTTGTTAATGTTAACTCTCCACTTTTATTTATATAAATTTGAACTGCTGTTCCTTCTTTTAATCGCATTGTTCTTCTAATTTCCTTGGGAATAACTATTCTGCCAAGTTCATCAATTCTTCTTACAATTCCCGTATCTTTCATATTTCCTCCAACAAAATAAATACTTAATTTATTATTTGTTAGATAAAATTTATTATGCAACGACATAAAAAAAACACCCTAAATTAGAGTGTTTTTTATTTAACATTATTCAGATACTTTTTTAGTTGTGGTTGTTTTTTTAGCAGCTGGTTTTTTAGCAGGAGCAGGTTTAACTTCTTCTGCAACAGGTGCAGGAGCAGGTTCTTCTGCTGGAGCTTCTTCGGTAGCAGGAGCTTCTGCAACTACTTCTTCAGTTTTAGCTGCTTTTTTAGGAACAGGAGCAACTTGAACTTCTGAAGTTAGAACATAACCATCTTCTAAAGGAAGAATGATTTCAGCATAGAATACTACATTTGCAGCATAGAAATATGTTGTAATTAAAGCAATTAAAACAATTGATGCTAACATAACAACAATGCCAAGAACAATAGCTAAAGCAGTGTTTGTAGCATATAAATTAGCAACAAATAACATACCTAAAATAGTTGCAACACCAACTAATGCATAGAATAGATAGAAAATAACTTTATAAGCAAACATTGCTGTTTTATGTCCTACCATTTCTCTTGCTGTTACATTTAATGTATCAGTAACATTAACAATTCTTTCTTCGTTTAAGATAAATAAACTTAAAGAATAATAAGCGATTACAAGGATACCAGGAATAATGAATAGTAGTGTACCAACTAAAGTTCCTACTGCCATAATGATACCGATTAAAATTGCTTGTGAAAATTCTTTTTGAACGAAAAGAACTTTCAAGCTTGGGTTTTTACCACCCATTAATTGTTGCATATAGTTAATATAACCTAAAGTTAAATAACCAAATAATGCAATGGATACAGCCCAACCAGCATATGGAATTAAGCAAAGTGCAATTAATGGTGCTACATAAATTAGAGAAGCTAAAAATGCTTTACCCCATACACCAGAAACTCTCTTTGCAGAAATTCTAATTAGGTCAAGACCGTTTTTACTTAAATTTTCCATAAAACTTTCCCCCATTTCTAATTATAAATAGTATATACTAATTTATTTTTTTATCCAACTAATTTGGATAGGTTTAATATTTTTTTATTAAGTAGATTGTTTAGAAGCATATTGCTATGCTTCTAAACAAAAACCTAATTTAAGCTGTAACCGTTGCATCAGTTAATGAAAGAAGAATTGTTTTAACAAGTGTTGTTTCGGTAGCTGCACCGGTTATTGTATAGTAAACTTCAAAGTAGAAAGAGTTAATTTGTGTAAATCCTTTACCAGACAAGTTACCATAGTTAATTGTTATTGATTGAATTTCGTTCATAGCATTTTTATTGTAAGAAATTTGAAGTAAACTATTAATTTCACCTTCGGTGATGTTTAAGTTACCACCACTTACACTAAATGATGAACCACCAACAACTTTAAATGTAACTTCACCTTCACCAATAATTGTTACATTTCCGTTAGCATTAAGCATAGCACTTGTAATTGTTGCCACACCACTGTTACCTTGAACTTCGTAACTATCAGCTAAATTGGTAATACCAACATTTGCTTTTATTACCAAGTTAAAGTTAGAAACTAACTCATAATCATCGCCATCTTTTGTGAATGTGATGGTTGCTGTGTATGGTAAGGTTACATCGTTTAATAATTGTTTTGCAATTAGTTGAAGTTTTGTTGTTTCAGCAATTGCAAATGTATCTAAATTAGTAGTTGATGTTAATCCACTAAACGATACATAATCAGAATAATTAACAGATGCTGATGTTTCAGCAATTGTTAATGTTCTGCCTGTGTAAACTGCAGAATCTGCTGTAAAGATGTTTGTTTTAAACAATGCATCAATTGCAGATGAATATGCATTTGCCACATACATTTCGGTTACAGAACCTGAAATTTGTGTGTTAACACCTAATTGTTTGTTATAAGTTAAACCAATAGTTGGTGTTAATGTTAGAGAATAATATTTTTCAAAAATTTGTTTTTGATCCTTATCAACACTAATTGTGTTTAAGAACCTAACTGTAATTTCTGATTTTAATAAGTTGTAGTTTGGTGTAAATTCAAAATCGGTTTTTGGATTTCCTTCACCGTTATCGGTGTAAGTTAACCATGAATTTACTAAATCATATTCTTCATTAGTTAAACCTGTTTTTTGAATTTCAATTTCGTTGCTATAAACAGATACTGTTTCGCTTGAACCACCTGGGGCTACTGTTAAGTTGTTTGTAAATCCGTAAGCACTGCTCCAAGTAAAGTTATGAGTTGCAGTTCTTGGATAAATATAAATTGTGTAAGTTTCAGAAATTGAACCCGCAGTAACTGTTAATTGAATTGCTCTTGGATCTTCACCTGTTTTTTCAAAATATACTTCTGGATGTAATATATAATTTCCAGATGCATCAAGTTCCATTGTTGCATATTGTTTAGAGTTTGCATCGGCAAAATCAAATGAAATTTTAACATTATCAAATGTGTAATAATAATAAATCATTGATTCACGATACACTTTTGTAATATCACGACTTGGAATTGGAACTTCTTCTTTGTTTTCTGTTAACGAATCTGTTCTTTGATAGCTACGAAGTAATAAGCCATATTTAAACTTTTCGTTTAGATTATAAGATTCAACATAAGTTGTTCCACCAGCACCTGTTACAGTTTGATTTAAATCAATACCATAAACTGTTGTGTCACCTGGGTCTCTGGTTTCTGGTTCAGCAGTTACAAATGCATAAGTATCTATGATTTCACCACCACCAGCAATTTTAAACCCTGGATCAGTTTCACTTGTTTTATAAGTTCCTGAGTGTTGGAATTTAAAGTAAACAGTTTGAGTTGCTGTTTCGCCGGTTTGACCTGGTAATTTAACATCAATTGATAAAACTACACCCTCACCTTCGGTTGATCTTGGAGCGATGAAGTAGATAATACCATGTTCTCTATCAATTCTGCAATATTGTGAAGGATTGTTAATTACTGTCCAACCTTCTGTTGGTTGTGACATTAATCCCCTTCTACCACTTACTGTATATTCAAAGCTTGAATATAGAGAAACTAAATCAACATAAGCAGTTGTATCTGAAGCACTTGCACTATCAAATGTAACTTTATTTTCTTCACCAAAACTAAATAGGTTTAGAATTGGATAACCGTTAACATTGTAGTAAATTGTTTCGTTACCAACAATGGTTTTATATGTTGCATTAATGTTATTTTTTGCTTGTACATGGTTCATAATATCAAAATCAGCATCTGCAACCTTATAACCATACTTATCACTTCCTTCATCAACATAATAAATATCAATTAATTGTTTAGTAATATCAATTGCTGTTGCTTCTGTGTTATGTAAATCAGAAGTTTTATATGCAATAGATTTAACACTAGGTAAAATTGAAATTTTTATTGATTGACTTGGGTTATATAAAGTGTTTTCGTTAGTGAAATCTAATGAACCTGTTCCTGATGAAGGATATACACCTTTATATGTTCCTGTTAAGTCATAGTAAACAGGAATTTCAATGTTTTGAACAGCTGGAACTGCTTTAAAGTAAATTTTGTTAACTGTTCTGCCTAAACCAGCATCATATTCTTCAACAATTTCGTAATAAGGAGATGTTGCTGTTTTGTTAATTACAACATTACTTAATACAAGTTGTTTATTAATATCTTGTTGATAAGCTTGAACAGAAACTGTTGCACCAACTTGACCAAATGTTAAGCCATTTGTGAAATCAAGTTCAACACTAGAACCAGCATAAACAGTTAAATTTGAACCTTTTGAGTAAACAATCTTGTTTGTGTTTTCACCTGTTGTAATTACATTAGGATTTACTACTAAACCTAAAACAGCAGTGTAAGGTTCGGTTCCTGTTGGAATAAATTCAACTACATTATGAACATTTTCTTCATAATGACCCCATTCAGCAGTGATTTTAACAAATACTTTTTGAGGTTTATTTACAGGGTCTAGGTTAACTGTTAGTGAGCCATCAATTAATGTTGTTCCCCTTAATCCTAATGGAGCAGAAATAACATTACCGTTTGCATCACTGAAATTAGCACTTAATTTAACAACATGTGTAGCATTAATAACTTGTTCAGCACTACCAGAACCAATTACTAAATCAACATTATTATCAAAAGCTGTTGGATTAAATACTTGGTCTAATTCGTTTAATAACACAGATGTTCCATTTGCACTATTTACACCAGCAGCACCTGTAATTGAATATGCATCGCCACCAATGTAAACACTGTTAAGATCAATGTTTGGAACTAATGCAATAGTAAATTCATAGAAGTATAGAACTATTGGTGCACTTAGTGGTAAACCATCAATGATTGAACCTGTGCCATCTAATAAGTTGCCGTTAGCATCTACTCTATCACCATTAACATCAATAAAGTGTCCGTTTTCATCAATTTTTAGTTTAGAAACTCTAACTGTAATTTCTCTTGCAATACCAACATTGTTTGTTTTTAATTTAACAGTTTCGTCTGTTGTATCAATTGTGATATCAACATCTAATGGGTCACTAGCTGAAATATCTTCTTTCGCTTTTACATCAACAACTTCTACTTTAATTTGATTATAAACATCGTTTGCAAGTTTTAACCATGTAGAATCAGATTTAGAAATAATTGTTGTTTCTTCACCTGAAACAATTTCGCTTACAACATTAACATTGTTAACTTTATTTTCAGTGATTGCCAAGTTTGGAAGTAATCTAATATTTAATAAAGCACTAGAATTTGGATCACCTGAAACACTATAAGTGTGCCAAATGCTAAATGTAACATCAGTTTCAACTAAAACATCGGCAAAGTTAACAATTAATGAATCACCTGAATATGGTAGAATTGCATTGTTATCTTCTAAATGAACTAAATTTGGATCTGTTCCCATTGTAGCTTCAACTGTTGAATAACTATTATATTTAATAATAAATTTAAAGTTATCTGGTAATGAAGAAGCTTTAATATAATCTAAAATGTTAATGCTATTATCAGCATAAGCTGTAACTGCACCATTACCTTCATTAACAGTAATAAGAGGAATTGCTAATGTTTGATATACTTCAAACACATAATCAATGTAAGCACCGTTAAATAATGTCGCTCTAACTGTAACATTTTCGGTTGCTTGTGTTGGAGCACCAAATTTAACCTTAGATCCATCAATAATTTCTGCACAAGTTGTTCCCCCAACAATACTAAATGTTACTGGGCTATCACCTTCTTCTAAAACAACAAATCTATTAACTTCAACATCTGTTGCTCCGTTGAAATATGTTGCTGTAAAGTCAAAGGCATTAGTAACTGTTGTACTTGGAGTAATTGTGTAAACTAATTCATCATCATCAACTGTGTATGAATACATTTGAATTCTTGCATTACGATTAATATAAGCATCAAACATATCAACTGTTGTCATTGGAGTAACTTTTTCAACTTGATCAACTAATGGATAGTTTGTTTTTAATCTATAATTTGGATTAATTGAGAAGAAATATTCATATGGTTGAGTTTCTAAATTAATTGTTGTATTAATTACTAATTTAAAGTGTGTTTGTTCGTTAACTGAATTTTTAATTACTAAATTCAATTTTTCCAATACTTCATTTAAAACAATTTCGGTTTCAACAAAGTAATCAGAATTACTTTCAACATATTGTAAGGTTTGTGGATCAAATCTGTAAATAGCATGATTAATATATGTTGTTCCTAATAATTCAACATTATCTGAACCATGTAATGATATTAGGTTTTCGGTTCCGTTATTGTAATCAAATAATTCAATATTTAAACCACCTAATTCAATTTCACCATCACCGTTACTATCTTGGTTGAAGTTTTTATATTCATGACCAATTTTAGTGTTTGAAACATATTGTCCATCAACAATAATTTGTGCTCCGTTATAACCTGCTGGATTATCAATGATAAATGCAACACTTGCTTTAACTTCACAATAGAAAGTAGCAATTTCGCTTGGGTTATAACTTAATGTGTTACCAGCAGAAGAACCTTCTTTAAAGCTAATTTTAATAGGTAAAACAATGTTGCTTGTTACAGCTTTTGTAATTAATTTACCATTTTCAATTGCAACTTTATCAGATTGAGTTTCAAATAATGTTGCAAAAATTAGTTGTTCAGAAGTATTTAAAGATTCTTCTTTATATGATAAAACAATTAATTGTTTTAACATATCTTTCATTTCTGCTGCAGGAACTGCCACACCAGTAGTTTTGTTTCTAATTGTTATAAACTTATCAGTTTGATCAATATATTCGGTAAAGAAATCTTTTTCAACACCAGAGTTAACACTAAATATTAATCCTGATGAACTGTTTTTAATATCGTTATTAACAACAATTTCGTAACCAGGTTGAACAAGAACTGCTAAATCCATATCGTTAATTTGTGTAACTTCATGTTTTGTATATCCTGTGCCAGATTCACTTGGTAAGTAATAATACATTTTTAATAGTACACTTTTTTGAGCATAAACTTCTTTTGGTGTTAAAATTGTTTTTAATGTTTCAGTTGTAGGAGTTGCTCCTGCAAGAGTAATTGTTTCGGTACCTGTTATTCCAGCATAAATGCTATTATCACCAACGGTTTCAAAACTTGTTTTTAATTTTACACCATTTTGTTTAGCTGTGAATATATTAGATAAATCAATTGCTCCACCAGCTGTTTCAATTGTTGATGTTGAAACATTTGATGCTGGTCGTTCTAATGTAATAGAACTTTTTACATGAATGCAATATAATCCTGTTTCACCAAAAGGACTTGTTACTGTAATTGTTGATTCTTTTGGAGATGAAATGTGTTCAGCATAAACAACTAAACGGAATCGTTTTTTACCACCAGCACCTGTAACAACTGTTGGAGTTGCTGTGTAAGTTTTGTTTCCTGAACCATCTTTAAAGTAAATTGCTGCATCGGTAACATTGTTAATTGTGTATGTACACCAACCAGCAAGTTCACCGTCATCACCTAAAATACCATTAACTAAACGATAAGCTGTTTCACCAACAATTTCTTCGTAGTCACCTACACCAGCACCAATCTTTTTATAAACTTTTCTTGGTGTTGTGCTTGAACCATAATCTGCAAGTAAATCGTAACCTTCAGTAAGTGTTGCATCTTTTCCACCACCTTCTAAAACGAATGCAGTTTCAACACCTGGTTGGTTTTGAATTAATACATCATCTGGATCAATTCTGCCTGGAGAATACATTTTAAATGTAACTTCGCCTTGTTTTAAAATTAAGTTAATAACTGTTGATTCGGTATCAACATAACCAGAATTGGTTTTATATAAACTTAATGTACAAGTTGCTTTAATAAATACACCATCAGGAGTTCCTTTAATAAATCTTAAAACAGGAACTGAATGTTTGATTGTTGGATTATCTTCATCCTCAACAATAGTTTCTGTGATTGTTAAGAAATCCTTAACTTGCCATAATGGATCAATTCTGCCACTAACAGGTGTGCCATCATCAACAAACCCGTTAAGGTGATCAAATTCTAAATTCCATTCAATTTTAAAAGCATCTGTGTTTTCTGGGTTTGTAATTAAATCCATATAATCTAATACATACTCATCATTTGCAAAGCTTTTATCAATTTTTTCGTTGTATTGTTCCATTCCATCTGCATCTACACTTTTATTTTGAATATCTAGGTTGTATGCATGTGAAATTTCAAATTTTGTTGAACTGTTTTCAACATCTGACCACTTGATTTGTGGAGTGTTAGAATCTGTTAATTCTTCAATAACAGGAGATAACACATAATATTCTTTTCCACTTGAATCAGGAGCATCTGCAGTTGTTGCAATATTAAATGAATTAATGCTTGCATAGTTAACAATCATATTAACTGTTGAACGAATTGAATTAAAGGTGTTAGCAACCATTGTTCCCGATACAGCTGTTGCTTTAAAGTCAAACGAATCGGTTGTGTGACCTAATGATGCAGATTTATCAATTGCCGCTTCAAGATCAATTGTAACCATTCCGGTTGTGTTATCGTATTTACTATCTGACAACACAGAGATATCTGTTGAAGATGTGCCAAATTTTAAATATTTAACACCATTATAAGCATTGTTCATAGCCCATAATAAGTTTGATTGATAATCAACATTAGTATCACCATAAGCTGTGTGTGCTGTATCAAACTCACCTGCTGGTGTTAAGTAATAAGGAGACACTTTTAAAGAATATTCTTGGTCTGCTAATAGTTGAACAGTGTCTGTTGTTGATGCAGTTCCTGATTCAGGAACATTTCTTAATTTATAAGTTTGATTTGCATCGTTACTTACTGTGTAGAAATTTAATCTTTCTAGATAGTAATTAATTTCAATTTTAATTGAGTTAGCTGAACGACGGATAATTTGATAGTTACCTGTGTAACCTTCTTCACCTTCAACTAAACCTGTTGTATCAATAGGTTTTCCGTTATGGTCAGTTTTAATTACGGCTGCAAAAATTTCAAGATTATCACGATTTGAAACATTTATTGCTTCTAAATAATTTTGACCTGCAACTTCGTAAGCAATTTCAAAAGCTTCAACCGGTGCTTGTTCACCATAAGACATTGTTACAGAAGTTGGATTTCCTTCGTTTGTTAATTTAACTTTATAGTATGAAGTATCTGCTCCTGTTGCATCTTTTGTTTTTGCTGATTGTTTTGTTGCAAAGAATTTAACAGTTGAATAGGTTGGATCTTGTCCGTTAATGCCGGTTAAGATATAACGAGAAGAATCTAAAACTTGACGATAACTATAACTATAAGAGCCATCTACATTAATGTCTTGCTTATTTAAAATCATTTTATCTTTTAAAGCATTAACACCTGTATCGTAAAGCATAAATTCATCAATTTCACTAATTAAAACTTGAACTGCAATATCAACATATGGATCGCCTTCGGTAAACACCCCAGATGAATTTGAAGGAACATAGAATCTTAATCTAACTCCCCTTGCTTTATCTGCTTCGGCAATTTGGTTAATACATTTAATTTTCCAAATTGGAGTTTCCGACATACTTGTTGGGTTTTCAATTTCAAACACATAGTTGTTAGGAACATAACTTGCACCACTTTCATCATCTGCTGGTGGTTGCATAACTGTCATAACTTTAACTTCTTTTAATCTGTGTTCTAAATCTTGTGATGTAAATTCAGAATCGTTTGGTTTTAATGAAAGTCCAAATTCAGTTTTTAAATCGTTAACAGAATATTGTTGAATATCATCAAATAATGTGAAGTTAACTTTTTTACCAGAAGCAATACTTGAATTAATTTCAGCAATTTCAATTTGTTCAATGTTAAACAAACTTCTTGATTCTACAAATATGTAATAATAAGCAGCTGTTTCATGAACACGGTTATCTTCAATTTTAATATATTCTTCACCAAGCGAATTTGTTTGGGTTATTGCTTGAATAAATGCAGCACCGTTGGCATAGTTTGAATTTCCTGTTTGGTCAACTTCATCAATATAACTACGAGTGTCTGCCTTAATATAATCTTTAAATTCGGCAACATAATTACTTAAATCAGTTAAGTATTGTTGTCTTAACTCTGGTGTCATTGCTCCATCAACATAATATTTTGGATCTTCTTTATCAATATATTGTTCTTGCATATCGTAGGTACGAAGTGCTTTTGCAGTAACAATTACAGGAGCTTGTGTACTTTCGGTTGCTGTGGCACTATATCTAATGTATTTGCAAGGTTGCAAGGTTGTACCTTTATCGCAAGTGGTTGTTTTAAATTCTTCACCATTTGCATTTTTGAAAGGTCCTTTATGTCCATGTGCAATATAATCTTTACAATAAAAACCAGATTTTGTTTCGCCTACATTATTGATTTGAAGTGCTGCTTCGTTTGCACTTTTAATATCAATATTTTTGTAAGCAGTAAGTAAATCTATATCTTTACCTGTGTTTGGATTTAAAGCTTTTGATGGGTCGGTGTAAACATACATACTAAATGCACTTGCACCAGCTTTAATGATGTTTTCTTCGTCTTCGCTATCAAAATCGGAAGCAATAATTAAACCATCGGTAGGAATTGGAACATCAACTAAAACTTTTAAATTTGTTTGAGATACAATTAATGGTGTTTTTGCTTGAATTACAACTTCGCCACCAACATTGTTTCCGTTAGCATCTTTAACCACTTTAATTGTGAATTCTTTTCCTGCTTTAACGGTTGAAGGAAATTCAACAATTCCTTCACAATCTTCATAAACAAGTTTAAGTTCAACATCTAATTGATTTGCATCGGCAGGTGTGAAATTAATGGTAGTTTTAAAATCTTCTACCACCCTAACCTTATCAGTTTCCCAACTAATTGTTTGAAGGTTTATTTCTTTATCGGAAAAAACACCTTGGATTGCAGCAATACCAACTGCAACACCAACAAGCCCGAATAATGCACCCAATATGATGCCAACAATTTTAAATGCTTTTTTCATTAGTTACTCCAACATTTATGAATTTATATTCTTATACTTTATTGTTAGAAATTTATAAAGTATTATGTAAATTTTCTAATGCATAAGTGATATTATATTAATAATAATTAATATAAAACCAGCCCTTAAATAAATTTTATATTAATGGCAATATTTTGTCAAACTTATATATAGCATTAAACATTTTATATGACACTTTTTTTACTTAATTAAATAAAACAAAAAAACAGCAAATTGCTGTTTTTTTAAATCCCTGCACATTCAAAATTTTTATTAGTTTTCACAATTTCAATTTTACTATAATCAACATTTGAATCCAATACGGTTTTATAAATTAGGAATGTTGTTTCATTGTTATAATTACCATTAAATGTAAATGCTAATTTAACATTGTTAACAATAATTTTACTTGCATCATAAACAAAACCTGCAAAGGTTAATGTTTTTTCGTTAATAACAGTAGTTGTTAAATTAATATTTGATATTTCAGGATTTTTATCATTAACAGGCATACACCTATAAGACAATACACCTATTTGATTTTTAGATTGTGTAACATTAAATGTTTGTGATAATGTTACATCTGCAATTTTATTATAATTATACAATGCAACACCTGAAATTCTAGTAAAACCTAAATATGTTGTATTACCTGTTACAGCCAAAACTTCTCCATTGTTTGTGTTAACTAAACCACTATAAATCACACCTGCAACTTTTGAACTAGAAAAATTTGCATTAAATTCAAAGTTATTTAATGTTATGTTTGAAACAACTCCATTATTTGTGGTTACAACCAAACTAACAGTTGTTGTATCAACTAAATTTTTATTTAATAAATTAAATTCAAAATTATCAAATTTTAAATTATTTATTGTTCCATTATTTTCAAAAGCAATTAAGGAATAATATGCTGTTGGATTTGTTGATTGATTGTAATAATCAGAAACATCTAAATTTAAAACTCCACTAACAACAATATTTTTAACAACTGCGGCATTTTCAATAGTTTTAAACATTGGTGTTTTTAGGTTTGAAATTGTTTTACCATTAAAATCAATTTCGCCACCAAAATGGAAACTATCATCATATGTAAAGCTTGTAAAATCCAAATTGTTGGTTACTACATAATTTGAATTTGGTTTGTTTTTAATTGCTAAAAATTGCGACAAATTAGAAATATAATTAATTTCTTTATTAATTACAGTAATAAATAATTCATCAACTTTGTTACCATCAACAACAAGTGAAATTGTTGCAGTTCCACAAGATAAAATTTCTAAATTTTCACCATTAACCCTAACAACCAAACTGGTGTTGCTTTCAAAGTAATAACTTGATGTTGTTGGCTTTGTTTGGTCTGTTTTATTAATTTCATAACTTAATTGCATAGTAGTTAAATTAAACATATTAACAGTTAAATTTTCATCTGTGAAATTAGCAGAAATAATAGGATTATTTAATGTGACATTTGCAACAAAATTAACTTCAAACCCTTTATATTTTAATTTAATATTATAATTACCTTGTTCAGTAAAATACAATTCATATATTGCAGAATTATTAAGTTGTTCACGATTAACAAAACAACTAACTACCCTATTTAATTTTGTTGAGCCACTATAAACTTCACCTTGCAAATAATAAGTATTTTCTGACTTTAATTCAACAACTGCATTTTCACTTACAACTTCACCATCTAATTTTGCAACAAAACTTGATTCATAATAAGAAACGGTTACAGCAATAGTTTTTACAATATCATCACAGGTTAAGGTAATGTTTGCCAAACCTTCAGTTAAAGCAGTTACAATTAATTCGTTAACTTCAACAACATTAGAATTACTATTAATTTCAACTTCCTTATTATAAGCATAAGATGGCATTACAGAATAATCTAATTCAAAGCTGTTTGGATAATCACTAGTTCCATTTAAGAATAATTCTACTTCTGTTTCTGTAAGAATTTCAGTGGCTTTTAATGGTAAAACATTAACTGTAAATTCTTTCCTAAAATTAGAAATATCGTTAGCAGTAACAATAATTTTACTTTCGCCCAATTTATTGGCTTTAATTCTGTTACCACTTAATAAAACAGAATCACCTTCAATAGCAACTTCTAAAACAGATTGTTTTGTATTTGTGTTTTTAGCTGAAAGAGTTAAATCGGCAAAAACTAACTCATTATTAGAAACAGCTGTTTCAAAAAGTTCACTATTTGGTAAATATAAAGTATAAACACCTAAACTTGGAATTAATTCTGTACCATTTTGCAAACCAAAATTTATATCAGTTACAGGATTATAAACAGATATAGTTTTAGACCCTGTAATTTCATAACTACCAATAAAACTTGCAATTGTATATAATACATCAATTTTTGTTTCACCTGCCGAATTTGGTGTTATGTTGTAAGAATTTTCATTAACATAAACATAGTTGCAATTTGTAAAAATTACATTATCATAATCCGGTAAATTTGTTGAAATAAAGGCATTATACACTGTTCCTACATATAATTCAGAAACAGAATCATTGTTTAATTTTAAATCAAAATTAATTTCGGTAAGCATTGGTAAAATTGTTACTATTACAGATTTTGTTATCACTGAATCTTGTGTTAACACAGTGCAAATCAATTCACAAGTGCCAGCTGTGTTACCAACAGTAAAATTATCACCATCAACAATTATTAATGAATTACTACAAGAATAATTCACAGATAAATTATAATTATTTGGTTCAACAACACTACTAATTTCACCTTCTTCACCCGTAAATAAAATTATGTTTTCGGTTGTTGTTTTGTTATTTATTTTTATTGCTTCAATTCCTGTAGCATATATGTTATTTGTAACAATAACTTCAAAAGATTTTGTAATTGTTTCAGTTTCAGATTTATTTACAATAACAGTTATAATTTCTGTTCCTGCTACAATTGGTGTAATTTCTCCTGTTTCATAATCATATTCCAACACATTACCATGTTCATATTCAACCAAAACACCCTTATTATAGTTTTCGGGTAGAATTGTTACTAAATTAACTGCTGTATTATTATAATTCACTGTAATAGTATCATTATCAACTTCAACAAATTTAGCATAAACAGGTTTAGTAGAAATGTTTAATTTTTGAGTATATGTTTTATAAGTGTTAACATCCGATAAAACTGAAACAGTTAATGATAATTCACCTTCTGCTAACAATGTTAACACTCCATCATTAATTACTCCCAAACTAGAATTATCAACAGTAAATTTGGGTTTAACTGTAACCTTTGAAGGTTCTAGTTTTACAGAAAGATCATCTAATTTAATTTCGTCACCAACATAATAATTTGTTGTTGGTAAAGAAAAACTAATATTGGTTGCATACACCTCACCAGAATCTGCATCTGGTGGTGGATTTGTTGAACAACCAAAAATGAACAATGTAAAAAACATTACTATTATTAAGTAATTTTTTAATTTCATTGTTGGCTTACTCCTTTTAAAATATTGAAAATATCAATATTTTTTACTTTTTTGCAATAAAAAAAAAGGCAGGAAAAATCCTCACCTTTTTTAGGTATAATTTATTATACTAATTCAACAATTGCCATTAAAGCATTGTCGCCATTACGAGTACCAAGTTTGATAACTCTTGTGTATCCACCACCATTGTTTAATTCTTCTTTTCTTTTTGCATATTTTGGTGCATAAACATTGAAGATTTTTTCAATTAGTGGATTTTTGATATCTTCAGTACGAGCAACGAAAGCACTTTTTGCTTCTTTAGGTTGTCTTACTTCTTGAATATCGCATAATTTAGCCATTAATTTTCTGCGAGCTGCAAGTTTTTTAGGACCATCGTTAATAACTTCACGAGTAGATGTAGCACCTTTATCACTAACAACTTTTTTAGTTGTTTTAACGGTATCTTCGTAAGTGTTAATAGCAATAGTTAATAACTTTTCAGCATAAGATTGAATGTCTTTGGCTTTTTCTAATGTAGTTTCAATTCTACCATACCAAAGAAGATTAGTTGCCAAATTTTTAAGTAATGCAGTACGTTGGTCTGTTGGTCTTTGTAACTTTCTCATTTTTTCCTCCTATTCTTCATCATTTCGTAGAGATAGTCCGTAACTTTGTAATTTTTCAGCTACCTCTTCTAATGAACGTTTTCCTAAGTTTTTAACTTTTGCTAGGTCGCTTTCAGATTTTTTAGTTAAATCTTCAACTGTGCAAATACCAGCTCGTTTTAAACAGTTATAACTTCTTACGGAAAGGTCCATATCTTCTATTGTCATTTCTAATACTTTTGTTTGTTTGTCTTCTTCACGGCTAACTAAAGTTTCCATTTCAGCCATAGAATCAACTAATTCAACAAATAAACCAATATGATCGTTAACTAATTTAGCAGATAAAGAAATAACTTCTCTAGCTGTTAATGTTCCGTTAGTTTCAACTTCAATTGTTAATTTATCGTAATTGATGCTTTGACCAACACGAGTGTTATTAACAAAATAGTTAACTTTTTTGATTGGTGTGAAAATGCTATCAACTGCAATATATCCAATTGGAGCATCGTCATCTTTGTTTTGATCAGCAGGAACATATCCTCTACCGCGACCAATAAATACTTCCATTTCAAATTTAGCACCATCGTCTAAAGTAGCGATGTGTAAATCTGGGTTTAGGATTTCAACTTGATCGTTTGGTTCAAAATCGGCAGCAGTAACTTCACCTGCACCGTATTTATTAATTCTTAAAACGGTTTTAAAATCTAAACTTGTATCGGTTGTTTTAACTGCAAGGTTTTTAATGTTTAAAACAATGTCAACAACATCTTCCATAACACCTTTTAGGCTAGAAAATTCGTGTTGTACACCATTAATTTTAATTCCAACTGCAGCAGCTCCTGGAAGAGCAGAAAGTAATACTCTTCTTAGGCAGTTACCTAATGTGATACCAAAACCACGGTCTAGTGGTTCAACAATGAAGCGGGCAAAACATCCGTTATTGGTTTCTTCACAAGTAATTTTTGGCTTTTCGATTTCTATCATACGAAAATTTCCTCACTTTGATTAATTTTAAATTTAAAACAATATGTTTTAGTTACTTATTATTTAGAATATAACTCAATAATTAAGTGTTCTTGGATATTTAAGTCAATGTCATCTCTTTGTGGTAATGCATTAATTTTACCGGTTAATTTGTTTGCATCAAATTCTAACCATTTTGGCATTACAACTTTAACATCTTTAAGATCCTTAAACATAGCTAATTCACGTTTGTTTTCTTTAATTGCAATAACGTCATCTGCTTTAACGATGTAAGATGGAATATTTACATTGATTCCGTTTACAGTAATATGTCCATGATTTACAATTTGGCGGCTTTCTGCACGAGAAGCACCAATACCCATTCTGTAAACAACATTGTCTAATCTTCTTTCAAGAAGTGAAAGCATGTTTTCACCAACTTTACCTTTCATGGTAGAAGCTTTTTCATAGTAGCCACGGAATTGTTTTTCTTGTAAACCATAAGCTCTTTTAACTTTTTGTTTTTCTCTTAATTGTAAACCATATTCAGTTAATTTCTTTCTAGCAGCACCATGAACACCAGGAACATTAGGTCTGCGTTCAAACGAACATTTTTTAGTTAAGCAACGTTCGCCTTTTAAAAATAGTTTACAGCCTTCCCTACGACAAACTTTGCAATCTGCACCTGTATATTTTGCCATAAATAATTTATCTCCTTAAATTTTTCTTTAATAAAACGAAATTTTATATTAATACTAAACTCTTCTGCGTTTAGGAGGACGACATCCGTTGTGTGGAATTGGGGATACATCCTTAATTGAAGTTACTTCAAGTCCAGCAGCTTGTAATGCTCTGATAGCAGTTTCACGACCGTTACCAGGACCTTTAACGAAAACTTCAACACTGTTTAGACCTTGGTCTTTTGCAGCTTTAGCAGCATTTTCACTTGCTTGTTGAGCAGCATATGGTGTGCTTTTTCTTGAACCGCTTAAGCCAAGAGAACCTGCACTGCACCATGAAACTGTGTTACCAGCATCGTCAGTAATTGTAATAATTGTGTTATTGAAAGATGCTTGAATATGTGCTTGACCTTTATTTAAGTTTTTAGTAACTTTTCTTTTTTTGGTTTGTTTTTTAACAGCAGCCATTATTTATCTCCTTTACTTTTTAGTAGCGGTTTTGCCCTTAGAAACAGTTTTCTTAGGACCTTTTCTGGTTCTAGCGTTTTGTTTTGTGTTTTGTCCACGAACAGGTAAACCTTTTCTATGACGAACACCACGATAGCAACCAATTTCTTGTAAACGTTTAATGTTTAATGAAACTTCACGTTGTAAATCGCCTTCAACCATGCAATTTTTTTCAATGTAAGTTCTAATTGAGTTAACTTCATCTTCGGTTAAATCTTTAACACGAGTATCAGGGTTAACACCTGTAGCTTGTAAAATTTTGTTTGAAGTTTGTCTACCAATACCATAAATATAAGTTAAACCAATTTCAACTCGTTTATCTTTTGGTAAATCAACACCAGCAATACGTGCCATTTTATTCCTCCATTAATTTTATAAAATGTTTGTTGTGTTTTGCCTAAATTTTAGGACTTTATATTTAAACGCAAAAAGGTACACTTATAAAAGCGCAGCCGCCCTTTTTACAATTATTTTCAAATTTATATTGTTAAATTTGTTATGTGATTAGCCTTGAACTTGTTTATGTTTTGGATATTTTGAGCAAATAACCATAACTTTTCCGTTTCTTTTAATAACTTTGCAACTATCACACATTTTTTTAACAGATGGTCTTACTTTCATGATTTCCTCCTAATTTTTAGTTTTTAAACGCCAAACAATTCGGCCCTTTGTTAGGTCGTATGGCGACATTTCAACTTTAACTTGGTCACCAACCAAAATTCTAATATTATTAAGATGTAATTTTCCACTTAAGTATGCTGTAATTACAAAACCATTTGATAGTTTTACTTTAAATACTGCATTTCTTAAAACTTCAATTACTTCTCCTTCAATTTCAATTACATCAGATTTTGACACTAACTTTATTCCTCCATATCTATTATAATACTATAAGGTTAAAATTTCAACACCATCTTCAGTAATTAAAACAGTGTTTTCATAATGTGCTGAAGGTAATCCGTCACGAGCAATACATGTCCAACCGTCTGGCATAAACTGAACAAATCGTTCACCCATATTAACCATAGGTTCAATTGCTATTACCATATTTTTAACTAACTTTGCACCTGACCCTGCCTTTCCGTAATTTGGAATAGATGGATCTTCGTGTAAATTAGCTCCAACACCATGACCTGTTAGTTCTCTAACAATGGTAAATCCGTTTTTTTCTACATAGGTTTGAATTTGATGACCTATATCTCCAACGAAGCTACCAGGTTTAATGTTTTTGATACCTTCAAAGAAACTTTCTTTGGTAACTTTAATAAGTTTTTTCTTCTTTGCGTCAATTTTTCCTACCGGAAAAGTTCTTGCCGCATCGCCATGAAAACCTTTATAACAAGCGCCAACATCAATACTAATTATATCGCCTTCTTGTAAAATGCGATGTTTTTTAGGTATGCCATGCACAACTTCTTCGTTAATAGAAGCACAAATTGTTGCAGGATAGCCACTATAATTTTTAAATGATGGCTTAGCGCCTAAACTTACTATACAATCATAGGCTATTTTATCTAGTTGTTTGGTAGATACACCTGGTTTAATATGTTTTTCAATTTCAATAAGTGTATCTTTAGTAATTTTGCAGGCAACTCTTTGTAATTCAAGTTCTGCATCAGTTTTTATTTTAATCATACTGCCCTTCTATTTTAACAATTCATCTAACAATTCAAAAGTTTTTTGAACTTCGTTAGTTGCATTAATTTTATAGAAAATGCCTTTTTCTTTGTAAAAGTTAATAAGTTCTTCAGAAACTCTATTAGTTTCTAATCTTGTTTTTATTACTTCAGGTTTATCATCATTACGAACATAAACCTCACCACCACATTTTTCACATTTTCCATCTTTTAACCAATCAGTACTGGTTGGTTGTTTACAATTAGAACACATTCTGCGGCTACTCAATCTTCTAATAATTTCTTCTTCATCTAAATGAATTAAAATTACTTTATCTAAACTAGTAATTGTTTCAAGATTTTTAACTTGTTCCATTGTTCTTGGATATCCATCAAGAATAAAACCATTTTTACAATCATCTTTAGAAAGACGATCTTTAACAATGCTAAAAGTTAATTCTTCCGGAACTAATTGACCAGCATTAATATATTCTTTTGCCTTTAAACCTAATTCGGTTTCGTTTTGCATATGCCATCTAAAAATTTCGCCAGTGGAAACATGTGGAATATTATATTTTTCACTTATAATTGCAGCCTGAGTGCCTTTGCCACTGCCTACCGGACCAACAAGAAGTAGTTTCATAAAATCTCCTATTTAAAGTTAATCTCTCTCAACTCGCTAAAAGCAAAAACTTTTAGTGAGTTGATGAGGTAACTATTTTTATTTTAAAAATCCTTTATAATTACGCATTAACATTTGAGCTTCTAATTGCTTATTGATTTCAATAGCAACAGAAACTACGATTAATAAACCTGTAGCACTAAATGCACTAACAAGTCCACCACTTCCAATTCCTTTAAAAATCAAACTTGGAATAATTGCAATAATTGCAAGGAAGATAGCACCAAATAACGTAATTCTATTAGAAATTCTTCTTAGATACTCTGCAGTTGGTTTTCCAGCACGAACGGTTGGAATAAACCCACCATTTTGTTGGATATTTCTTGCAACATCATCTGGATTAAATGTTACTTGTGTCCAGAAATAAGCAAAGAATAAAATTAATAATCCAACAGCCACAATGTAAACCCAACTACCTGCTCCTAGCCATTGAGAGTACCATTGATAAGCACCACTTGTTGGCCAGAAAATACTCATTAGTAATTGTGGGAATGTTAGTAAGCTCATAGCAAAAATTATTGGCATAACACCAGTAGAGTTAACTCTAATTGGAATAAATGTGCTTTGACCGCCATACATTTTTCTGCCTTTAATTTGTTTAGCATACTGAACAGGAATTTTTCTTTCTGCTAAATCCATAAATACAATAAAGCCAAAAATTAATACAAGAGCAATAATAAATACTACTAAATCAATAATATTTGAAAATTCGCCTTGGAAAATTCCAGCAATATTTGCGAATAAAGATGAAGCAGCTGTTGATAAAATACCAACAAAAATTAATAATGAAAGACCATTACTAACACCAAGTTCGGTAATTTTTTCACCTAACCAATAAGTGAACATTGCACCAGCAATTAAGATTATTGCTACAAGTGAGCCAATAATCCATGTTGGAGATTCATAACCAAACATATGTGTATTTAAACAATCTTTATATGAAATTACAATTGCGATAGATTGAGCAATAGCTAAAACTAATGCTGCAATTTTTGTGTAGAAACCAATTCTTTTTCTACCTTCTTCACCTTGTTTAGAAAGTCTTTCTAAAGAAGGAATAGCAATTGTTAAAAGTTGAATTATGATAGATGCACTAATATAAGGTGAAACACCTAATGCTAGGATAGCACCTTGTGAAAGTGCACCACCACTAATAGAACTAATTAAGGTTAAGAAATCTTGACCATCGATTGCAGCAGAGAATTGTGATAACACAAGACCTGGAACCGGTAGCCAACAGCCAATTCTATAAACTAGTAAAAGTGCCAAAGTTATAAGGATTTTATTTCTAATTTCTTTAACCTTAAAGGCGTTTACTATGGTTTTAAACATTATAGAACCTCAGCTTTTCCACCAGCCTTATTGATTTTTTGTACAGCAGATTCGGTAAATTTGTTTGCTTTAACTGTTAAAGCTTTTTCTAATTTTCCATTTCCTAATACTTTTAATCCATAAGGGGCAAGTTTTTTAATAATATTTTTTTCTTGTAATAATTCTGCAGTAACTACAGTTTTATCTTCAAACATATTTAAGTCGCTAACATTAATAATTGTGTATTCAGCAGCGAATTGTTTATTATTAAAGCCTCTTTTTGGAAGACGACGGATAAGTGGCATTTGACCACCTTCAAACCCAGGTCTAACTCCACCACCACTTCTGGCATTTTGTCCTTTATGACCTTTTCCGCTGGTTTTACCAAGCCCAGAACCGATTCCACGACCAACTCTTCTTTTGGTTGTTGTAGAATTTAGAGCAGGAGACATTTGATTAAGTTTCATACTTTTCCTCCTTAAATCTCTTCAACTTTAACTAAGTGTTTAACTGTGAAAATCATGCCGCGAACAGCATCGTTATCCACTAAGTCGCTGTGAGAGTTTACTTTTTTAAGCCCTAGGGCCTTAACTGTTTTAACTTGATTTGGTTTGCTACCAATTGTGCTTCTAACTAAAGTTACACGAATTGTTTTTTTAGCTTCTGCTTTTTTAGCAGTTGTTTTTGGTGTGCTTTTAACTGTTGTAGTTTTTGTAGTAGTTGTTGCTTTTTTAGTAGTAGTTGTTTTTTCTGCTGCTACTTTTTTAGTTGTAGTTGTCTTTTTAGCAGTAGTTGTTTTTTCTGCTGCTACTTTTTTAGTTGTTTTTGTTTCAGCCATTTTTAAAATCTCCTATAAAATTTCTTCTACAGTTTTACCGCGAAGTGCTGCAATGGTTTCTTTTGAACGAAGTTGCATTAAACCATCTAATGTAGCTCTTACACAGTTGATTTTGTTTCTTGAACCATAAACTTTAGCTGTAATATCTTTAATACCGCAAAGTTCAACAACTGGACGAACTGAACCACCAGCAATAACACCATTACCTTCCTTAGCAGGAAGTAAAACTACTCTACATTTACCAAATTGTCCAATAACTTCATGAGGAATTGTTGTTCCTTCTAAAGCAATTCTAACCATGTCTTTTTTAGCACGAGATGTTGCTTTTTCAATAGCATTTGGAACTTCGGCAGCTTTACCAGTGCCAACACCAACTTTACCATTTTTATCACCAACAACAACAAGTGCTGCAAAACGCATTGTTCTACCACCCTTAACAACCTTTGTTACACGGTTAACATTAACAAGTTTTTTGTCAATGCCATCGTTTTCAACAACTTTAGGTTGACGGCGAGGATTTGGTTTTCTATCTTTCTTTTCTGTATTTTGCATAACACACCTCTCCTAAAATTCTAAGCCAGCACTTCTAGCACCGTCTGCTAAAGCACTAACACGGCCGGTATATAAATAACCTGCTCTGTCAAACACAACAGTTTTAACACCTTTTTTAATAGCTGCTTTAGCAACACATTCGCCAACGATGTATGCTGCTTCTTTTTTAGTTTTTCCTTCAATAAGTTTAATAACATCTTTTTGAACTGTTGATGCA
>JAZNIS010000020.1:0-7989 GCA_045577635.1 Clostridia bacterium | reverse complement strand
AGTTAATTACCAATATTTATCTTCTGCTTATGTTAACAACAATTTATATTGTTTAGTTAAAAAAGAAGATACTTTTAAAGTTTTAATAAACTTTAATACAGAAATTTTAATTAATGAAAATTTACCTGAAAATTCACAAATTTTTTCGGGTAACCAACAGGATTTTAGTTTTGGAATTATTAGCTATAATTTAAATAAAATAAGCATAATTTTGTTTTCGGAAAGTGGTGAGGTTTATAGTAGATTTAATAGTGTAAACCTAAGTTTTTTAAATGGAATTTCGCAAATTAAACCAATTACTAATTTATATAATACTAAACAGTATTTTGTTGTTTCAAGTTTAAATAAAAATAATTTTATAGTACTATGCAATTTAAATTTATCGCCTGAAAATAGCGATTTTTTAAAGGTTGCTCAAATAATTGATGGCACTATGCAAAGTTCTGTTTTGTGCAGTAATGGAAATTTTATTTTTTCAGTAAAAAACAACAATGTGGTTAAAGTTGCAAACTATAACTTATTTTTTGATGCAGGAACAAAAATTCTAAACAGTTCAATAACTTTTAAAAATGTTATGTGGGCAAAAATAATTAATTTTAATAGTGTTGTTTTAAATTTTAATAACAATTTAGTTGTTGTGTAAGGTGGTTAATTTGATAGTTGACAAAAATGTATTAAAGCAGATTAAACGATATAATTTAAGGCAATTAATTTTAGGAGGATTACAAATGAATAGTTATAAAATACCGGAAGAAATAACTAAAAAAATTCAAAAAATTAGTTCAGACGAAAAAACAAGGGGAAAATTAAACGATTTATTTGATAAATTAGATGCTGTATCTTCTAAATTTCAAGTAAATGCAGATGTTTTAAAACCTGATAAAGTTTCGTTAGAAAAAATGGAGTTTGAAAAACCAACTGCTGCCGAAATTAGGCAGAATAGCGAAAATTTACTTGCTGACTATAAAAATAAAAATATTAAAAATATTAATGATGAATTCAAACTTAAAGAAGATGAATTACATTCAAATAAACAATCTGTAATTAATTTAACCGATGAATCTAAAAATAAATTAAATGATTATTATAAACAAGCAAAAACAAATGCCGAAGAACAAGCTTTAAAAAGGGGCTTGTCTAGGTCTAGTATCATAATTAATCAATTAGCAGCTTTTGATGATGATAAAATAAATGAATATAAACTTTTAGATGAAAAACTTAAAAACGATATTAATGCAATTAATTTTGAATTAAATGCATTAACAACTCAAAAGCAAGCAGCTCTTAATAATTTTGATGTTAGTTATGCTGTTAAATTGCAAGAAAAAATTAACGAATTAACTGCCGATTTAAACAAAACTGAAGCAGAAGTTATTAAATATAATAATGAAATTGCTTTAAAAGAAGCCGAATTTAATAAAGATGTTGATGAATTATCAAACAAAATTAACAGTTCTAATTTTGATAATGCCGAAAGTTTAACAAAGTTATATGGTGAGTATGGTCAAAATATTGTTGAAAAAGTTAAACAGGATCAATTATATAATGTTGCTTATAATTATTTAAAAGATTTAACTAAAAATGAAATTGATGTTATTTTGGCAGATGATAATTTTAAAACAAAAATGGGTGATAATTACGAAAAAATTGTTAAGGATTTTAGATAATGTGGCAACAAATTTTTGATTTAGCAATTAATAATGGCTTATGGGCAGTTTTGTTTATGGGGTTATTAATTTTTCAATTAAAAGATTCTAGGGCAAGGGAAACGAAATATCAAGATACAATTTTTAAATTAAGTAACACACTTGAAAAGGTTAATATTATTGATGAGAATGTTTCTAATTTAGCTGAAAATATTGTTGAGGTTAAAGATAATGTTGATAAACTTGAACAAAGTGTAAGTAAGCTAATAGGTTGCAAAGGAGAAAACGATGAACAAATTTAGAAGGACAGGGTTTTGGTTAAGTTTTGGTGGTGCAGTTGTTTTGTTTCTACAAACAATTTGCGAACTTTTTGGTTTTAGTTTTAACTCACAGGTTGTTAGCAGTTTAATTAGTTCGGTTTGTGGTGTTTTAGTTGTGGTTGGTGTTTTAATTCCTGAAAAAGTTGATGAATTAAAAATTGATTTACCGGGAATAAATTTAGATGATAAAAATTTTAATGAAAATACTGAAACTGAAAATATAAAAAATGTTGAAACTAACGAAATTAATAATAGTCAAAATGAAACAAAATAATAAAAAGCGAACGAAATGTTCGCTTTTTTTGTTAAATATAGTAATAATTTTATTTAATAATTAAATAAATAATTGTAGAAAAGTGAAAATTAATATATAATTACATTGACTTATGAAAATATTAAAAGACACATTTACCTATATTGGTAAAAACTTAATATTTGTTTTAGGGTTTGCTTTGTTGCCAGCTTGTTTTATCGCTGGGCTACTAAAACCTTTTGCAATAACTAATTTTTTACTTGGTTACAGGGAATTAGTTGTGGCTAATTTTGGTGATATTTTATCATTAATGTTTAATTATAGTTGGGTAGATATTATCAATTTGGTTTTAGCTGTTATTATTTTTGTTTTAATTTTTTCTGCTTTTTTAGGAAACATTGAAAATCATTTTAAAAGTGGAAAATTAAATTTATCATCATCGCTTAACCTTGTTAACAACACAGTTTTAATTGTGTTAGCATACACAATTATTTTTGTGTTAGGTTTTTCGCTGTTAAAATTTGCTCTTGCACTTTTAATTTTTATTATTCACATTGTGTTTGGCAGATTAGGTATGGTTGTAACTAATGGTGTTTACATTATTAATGTTTTTGTAACAGTTGTTACAATGTTTTTTAGTGGTGTATTATTTTCATATTTGTTAATTGCATTAATAGATACAATTATGTGTGGATATTCAATTCCAACCAGCATTTCAGATGCAAACGATTTGTTAAATAAAAAGGTTTATACAGTTTTATTGTTTGTTGTTTTACCTTTTATTGTTATAACTCCACTTGTTGTTTTAGGTGGATTGTTTGGCTTTACATTTATTGCAAATTTAATTTCAATGCTTATAATTTTTATGTATTATCCGGTGTTGGCATTTACAATGTATTTTAATTTTTCAAATATTAATCGTTACGATAACATTAAAAAGTATTATTATTAAGGGTATTTAATTATGATGTACAAAAACACATTTAAATTAGTTTTGTCAAACTTTCATTTAGTTTGGAAAATATTAGCATATATGGTAATAGCAGGTTTGGTTTTAATAGGGCTTTGTTATGCTTGCAGTTTACCTATTTTAAAAGTGTTAATTGAACAAGGTTTTTCAAAAAAATTTATTGATTTATTTGGCGATTTTTCTAGGTCGTTTAACATTTATCAACTTTTTGGTAATGGTGTTAATTTAATTGATGAATTTATTGAAATTATTTTATTAAACATTTCAAATTTATGGTTATATATTGTTTTATTTTTGTTTATCCTTGTAATAGGTAGGGCTTTTTTATATGGCTTTTACTTATTTGCAGCAACTAATGTTTTATATTTTTATATGGGTAGCAACATTAAATATGGCTTTACTCATAGTTTATTTTCAACTTTAAAAACAAACATTAAATATCAACTATGTTCCTTAGTAACAATTTTGCCAATTGATTGTTTGTTTATGGTTGGTTTATATTTTCTTTTAAGATTTTTTGTTTTAAGCGAAGGTTTGTTAATTTTAGCTCCTGTTGCTTTATTCTTTGTTGCAATTTTATTGTTTAGTTTTAAAATCACATTTTTCTCTGGTTGGCTTCCTGCAATCATGGTTTTTGAATGTGGTGTTTGGCAAGGTTTAAAAAAGGGTGTAAAAGCTGTTTTTCGCCGTTTTTATCGTAATTTTTCAACTTCGGTTTTTGTTATTTTAACAATTATTATTATTAATGTTATTTGTGCTGTTTGCACTTTTGGTGCAAGTATTTTTGTTACAATTCCACTTTCTAGTGTTGTTATTGTGGTTTACAATATGGTTATGTTCTATTCAAGTCAAGGTATGAGATTTTATGTTGATAACGAACAAGTTGTAACTCCTAAACGACTAGAAGAAACCGATGGTTTAGGTGGTTTAAAATATATTATTTAAATAAAAAACTATTTACAATTTTGTTTAATTAGTATATATTATTACTAACATTTTGATTACTTTGGGCAAATTATTGCCTTTTATATACATTTTTAGGATAAAGTAAATGATTTTTTAAGGACAAAAAACCTTAATGTTTTTTGTTTGTGTAAACTCATAACTTTGTTTTATAAATCTTAAAGTAAAATAAAATTAAAATTTAATATAAAGGAGAAAATATGGACGAAAAATTAGAAGTTCAAACTGCAAGTGCAGTTAAAACAGATAAGCCAAAAACTCGCAAAAAACCTCCTAGATATGTTGGTCAAAAAATTGCACCAGGTTTAAAACTATCTTTTTTAGGTGGTGTTGGCGAAGTTGGTAAAAATATGATTGCTATTGAATATGGCAATGATATGATTGTTATTGATGCTGGTTTAACATTCCCATCAGATGATATGCCGGGAATTGATTTAATTATTCCAGACACAAACTATTTATTACAAAATAAAGATAAAATTAGGGGTATTATTGTTACTCACGGTCACGAAGACCATATTGGAGCAATGCCTTATGTTTTACAAAACATTAATGCACCTGTTTATGCAACCAGATTAACTTGTGCCTTAATTGAAAACAAACTTAAAGAACATAAAAAAGTAAAAGCGAAACTTATTTCAGTTAAACCAAAAACTGTTGTTAAGTTAGGTGTGTTTAGTGTTGAATTTGTTAAAGTTACTCACTCAATTGGTGGTGCAGTTGGTTTTGCAATTACAACTCCTGCTGGTGTTTATTTCCACACAGGTGATTTTAAAGTAGATTACACACCTATTGATGGCGAAGGTATGGACCTTGCTAGATTAAGCGAAATTAGTAGTAAAGGTGTTTTACTTTTAACTGCTGATTCAACCAATGCTGAAAGGCCAGGTTTTAGTATAAGCGAAGCAAAAGTTGGTAAAACAATTGATGCAATATTCTCACAAAACAAACAAAAAAGAATTATTGTTGCAACCTTTGCAAGTAATATTTACAGGGTTCAACAATTGCTTAATATAGCCGAAAAATATGGTCGTAAAATAGCATTTAGTGGCCGTAGTATGGTTAATGTTTGCGAAACAGCAAGTAAACTTGGCGATTTAAAATTTAATCGTGAAAATGTTATTGATATTACAAGGGTAGATAAATATCCTGATGGCGAAGTTTGCATTTTATCAACAGGAACACAAGGCGAAGAAAGAAGTGCCTTAACTCGTATGGCTAGTGGCGATTTTAATAAAATTGAAATTGGTGAAAACGATTTAATTATTTTATCTAGCTCAACTATTCCAGGAAACGAAAAAGCAATTAACAGTGTTATTAATTCACTTTATAAAAAAGGTGCCGAAGTTATTTATGAATCTTTGGCAGAAGTTCACACATCAGGTCATGCTTATCAAGAAGAACTAAAAACACTACATGCAATTTTAAAACCTAAATTCTTTATTCCTGTTCATGGTGAATTTAGACACTTAAAAGCTCATGCTAATTTAGCAGAAGCTATGGGAATGCCAAAACAAAACATTTTAATTCCTGATTTAGGTGATCAATTTACAATTACTAAAAACACTATGCAAAAAACAGGTGTAGTACCTTGTGGTTCACTTTTAATTGATGGTGTTGGTGTTTCTGAAATTGGTAGTTCAATTTTAAGAGACAGAATTCAACTTTCAGAAGAAGGTGTTTGTGTTGTTGTTATCACAATTAGTATGTTAACAGGAGCATTAACAAGTAAACCAGATATTATTTCTAGGGGATTTATTTATAAAAGCGATTCTGAATTTGATGTTATGGAAGAAGCTAAAAATATTGTTATTAACACAATCAGTCAAGCAAATTTCAAATCACAAGATTGGTCTTTAATTAAATCTGATATTCGCAAAAACTTAACAGGTTTCTTTGCAAGACAAATTAAATGTCGCCCAATGGTAATTCCTATTATTTTAGAAACAAAATAAATTTTAAAAAGTGTAAGTTTTCTTACACTTTTTTTAAACTATTTGCTATAATTAGGTGTTATGAGTAATTTAGAAGAATTAATAAAACTTAATAATAATGCAATTTCAAAGTACGAAAGCACATTAAATAACGAAATGAACGAAATTTTAACTTATGCTAGATCCAATTATATTCCTGTTTTACTTGAAGATACTGCAAAACTTTTGTTTAACACAATTTATAATTTTCAACCTAAAACTGTTTTGGAAATAGGTACAGCAATAGGTTATTCGGGCACATTAATTTTAAATGCTAACAATTGTAAACTAACAACAATTGAAAACTTTGAAAGCAATTATAATTTAGCAAAAAAACATTTTGAATCTGCAAATTTAACTAATAGGGTTGAAATGATTTTTGATGATGCTTATAATGGTATTACCGAACTTAATAATAACAATCGTAAGTTTGATTTTATATTTTTAGATGGTCCAAAAGGTCAGTATATAAAATATTTGCCTATTTTAAAAAATATGTTAACTGATGGCGGAATATTGTTTGCTGATAATGTTCATTTTAAAGGAATGGTTTTTTTAGAAGGAACAATACCACACAAAAAGAGAACTATTGTTGTTAATTTAAGAAAGTTTTTATCTGAAATAAAAGCCGATGCTGATTTTGATTATTCCGAACTTAAAATTGGCGATGGTGTTATGATTGCAAAATTAAAATAAAAGGAATTTATTTATGATAGAATTACTAGCTCCTGCTGGAAATATGGAAAAATTAAAAACTGCATTTTATTATGGTGCCGATGCTTGTTATTTTGCTGGAACAAAATATGGTTTAAGGGCATATGCAGGAAATTTTACTGATGAAAATTTAATTGAAAGTGTAAATTATGCTCACAAATTAGGCAAAAAAGCTTATGTAACTGTTAATATTATTGCTCACAACGAAGATTTTGCTGATATGGAAAACTACATTAAGTTTTTATATGAAATTGGTGTAGATGCAGTTATTGTTGCCGATGTTGGAATAATTAGTTTAATTAGAAGGGTTTGTCCTAATTTAGATGTTCATGTTAGCACACAGGCAAACATAACAAATAAATATGCTGCAAAGTTTTTTACCGATATGGGTGTAAAAAGGTTGGTTTTAGCAAGAGAGTTAAGCATTAAGGAAATAAAGGAAATTAGAGAGTTTATTCCTAGTGATGTTGAAATTGAAACTTTTGTTCATGGTGCAATGTGTATTTCATATTCTGGTAGATGTTTACTTTCTAACTACTTAACGAATCGTGATAGCAACAAAGGTGCTTGTGTTCAAGCATGTCGTTGGGAATATACTATTCACGAAAAAAGTAGAGATAACGAAGAATATCCTATTTATGAAGATAGCCGTGGAACCTACATTTTAAACAGTAAAGATTTAAATATGTTAAATTATTTAAATGAACTTATTGATGCTGGTGTAACTAGTTTTAAAATTGAAGGCAGAATGAAAAGTATTTACTATGTAGCAACAGTAGTTAATGCTTATCGCCGTGCAATTGATCAATTAGATAGTAAAAAACCTGTTAATGATTTGCTTGAAGAGTTAAATAAAACAAGTCACCGTAATTACACCACAGGTTTTTATTTTGGTAGCAATAATAAGGAGTGTTTAGAATCTTCAACACCTGTTCAAACTCACGAATTTATGGCTGTTGTTTTATCAGATAATAAAGATGGCAGAGTGCTAATTGAACAAAGAAACAGGTTTAAAGTTGGTGACATTTTAGAAGTGTTAAGTCCTAACAACACCTTTAATAAACAAATTGAAGTAAGTCGGATCGTAGCCATGTCGTTCTGTGAGCCAAGGAGTTGATTTATGACATTGTCTTCCTAAGACCGGTTGGCC
>JAZNIS010000019.1:0-3210 GCA_045577635.1 Clostridia bacterium | reverse complement strand
GTTAAGTCGTAACAAGGTAGCCGTATCGGAAGGTGCGGCTGGATCACCTCCTTTTAAGGAAGAGTTAAGAGCTCTAATCCAAATATATTAAAGTAACCATCTCACAAGGTTACAAACGACAATTAAAATCTAATTAGTAGTAAGATAGAATAGACTAATTAGTTCTGTATTCTAAGTTATGTTTATTAAAAAATGTTCCCCACTGTAGGAACATTTTTTTTTGTGTTTTAGTTAATTATGTTTTCTATTTGTTATTGCTTTTTATATGTTTTGGCATTTTAGAATAGTAATTAATTTGGTATGAATATTTAATAAAAAAGAAACTAAAATTAGGTTCTTTTTTTATAATTTTTTATTTCTGTTAAACACACCACTAGCAATCATATAGGGTTGTTCAATAATGTCTTTTTCACAATGTAAAGCAGTTTTGTTGCTTGATTCAATTTTACGGTTTTGATTAACTTTGGTTGTAAATCCAACTTCGGCATTTTTCTTTCTGCCTAAAATTGATGCAACATAACTTTCTAATCCTTCTCGTTGGTGTATGCCGTTAATATCGTAATAATATGAGGTTTGTGTTGGGGTGTTTTCAACTTTAATCATAAAGTGGTATGGCATATTTTCCATTTCTTCTTTGTTTAAAATTGTGCTTAACACAATTGTTGTTTTAGGAATAAATTTTTTAATTAGTGCAGCTAAATCGCCACAACAAAATTGGGTGTATTTTTTAACAACTTGTTCTGAGGTTAATCGGTTAGATTGTTCGTAAGCAGAAAGCATGTTTATTATTGACATAATATTTTCGTGTGTTGCTTCAAATTGTGGCAATTTATTTTCCATTTTTTTCTCCTTAAATTTTACATATCAATTGTAGTATAAAACACTTTAAAATGCAATACCAAACTTTTAAAATTAATTAACAATTATAAGATTAACATTTTATAAAAAAATTCATATAATTGTTGAAATTTGATTTTTTATGTGTTACAATATGCCCCTGAATATAGTTTAAAAGTTAGTAACCAAGGCAATTTGTGGTTATTACTTTTTTTACCCCAAAATTAAAACAAAAGGAGAAAGATATTATGTGGAAACTTATTTTAGCATTTTCGGTTGCACAATTAATAAATGTTGTTTTATCAACATTAAAAAGTGTAATCACAATTAAAGGTGGAAAAGGATTAGCTGCTGTTAGTAATGCTGTGGCTTATGGTTTTAACACAATAGTAATTAAGGTTATTGCCGATGTTGATATGTGGGTTGCAGTTGTGATTTCAATTGTTAGCAATTTAGTTGGTGTTTATTTTGCTTTATGGTTAACCGAAAAATTAAGAAAGGATCAATTTTGGAAAATCACAGTTACTGTTCCTGCTGAAAATTTTGATGAATTAACATTAAACTTAAAAGAAACCGAAATTAGTTACATATCATATGAAACAACATGGGAAAAATATAGGGTTTTAGATGTTTTTTCAAAAGATAAAACACAATCTAAAATTGTTAAAAACTTGTTTAATAAATACAATGCAAAATACACAATTTTAGCAAATGCAGGAAGTTTATAATTTTGGTATATTTAAATTGTTGTTTGAATATACTTTAATATGGAAAATAAAAAATTTATAGTTACAAGTGTTATTACAAATTTAATTATTGTGTTAGTTGCAGTGTTAGGCAGTGTTTTTGTTGCTTTGGGTATGGATTGGTACTCAACTTTAATTAAGCCAACACAGTGGCCACCAGGATTTTTGTTTGGTGTGGTGTGGACAGTTATTTATGTTTTAACAGCCATTACTTTATTTATTTGGCAAAAGCATAGCAAAGTGCCCAGAAAAGTTTATGTGCTGTTTATTGTTAATGGAATTTTAAATGTTTTGTGGTGTTTGTTTTATTTCACATTAAATTTATTATTTCTTTCTGTAATTGCAATTATATTAAATTTAATAGCAGCATTTTGGTTGATTATTAAAATTAGTAAAACTAACGGTTTCTATGCTGGTCTTTTGGCTATTTATCCTGTTTGGATTAGTATTGCAACCACATTAAATTTAGCAACATGGATTTTAAATTAATAATAACAAATAATGGCAGTATGTAAGAGTTCATACTGCTTTTTTATTTGACAAATAACGACGGGGGGGGTAGTATAAATGTAGAGTGATAAGTATAAACTAAATTATACTTATAATTTAAAACGAAAAATGGGGAGAAAACATGGCGAAAGAAACAACAACAAAAAAAGTTTCTAAACCTGTGGATAGTGGAGAAGTGAAAACAAAATCCACTGCAAAAAAAACAACTACAACTAAATCAAAGTCCGCAGAAACAGAAACTAAACCAAAAACTGCGGCAAAACCCGAAAAAACAGTTGCTGCAAAAACAGAAAAGGTTAAAAAAGAAACAACTAAAAAAACTGAAACTGTAAAAAAGGTTAAAGCAGAAAAACCTGCTGAATCAGTTGTTGAAACCAAAGTTGAAAAAGAATCTGTTAAACAACCTGAAAAAAGTTCAAAATCAAACTTGTTTGGTGATTTTGCAATTAGCAAGTTGGGTTTAGGGTTGATTGCTGGAACAATGTGTGTAAGCATTGGGTTAGGAATTACAGGTATTGCAATTGCTGGTGGCAAAGTTGGTGATAAAGGAAAATCTGCATATGAAATTGCAGTAGAAAATGGTTTTAATGGAACTGAAGAAGAATGGCTGGCTAGTTTAAAAGGTTCAACAGGCAATCAAGGTCCACAAGGAATTCAAGGTGTGCCAGGTGTTCAAGGTGATTCGGTTTATTTAGATTATGCTGGTAATGTGTGGGAAGGAAACACAAAAACAAATGTTTCATTTAGTGTGGCCGAAGAAGTAGATGTTTTTGATAACACACTTGAAATTGCTTCAACAATGTCAAAACATTTTGCACCAACCTATGTTGATTTAAGTTCAAACACAATGGCTTTAATGAACAATTATATGGATAATGCAAAAGTTACTCTTTATTCCGGAACACAACTAACAAGTTTAACAGTTGTTTCTGCAAATCAAGGAACTTTACATATTGGAACAGCAAAAGTTGCTGATGTTATTAATGCCAGATTAAATGGTGGAACTTACACAGTTAACACAATAGTTAAAAATTTATCAGCTGGTAAAAACACAATATCACTTAATTTAACAATTGCCGAAGATGAAACTTTGGTTTTAGGTGGTAATGGAAGCACA
>JAZNIS010000018.1:0-2872 GCA_045577635.1 Clostridia bacterium | reverse complement strand
ATTATATTTTATTTTGCATAGTATGAAGTATAAAAGCAAATCCATTTAAAACACTACCCTTTTTAATACATAAATTTAAACGGATTGCTTTATATATTTTAGGAGGATTATACATTATGTTTTTCGGAATGAACAATATGTGTGGTTGCGGTGGCAACTGTGGTGGCCACGACCACGACAATGGTGGCAACAATTGCTACTGCTTACTTTTAATTTTATTGCTATGTGGCTGTGGCGACACAAGTAATTGCTGGAACATTATTTTAATTATGTTAATTTTAAATTGCTGTGGATGTGGTTGCAATTTTAACCGTTGCAACAATTAAAAAAAAGTCGGAATTATCCGACTTTTTTTATTTTTTAGTTTGTTTTGTAGAATTAGTTAATTGAACAATTTTAACTTTTAATTCATCAATATTAATTCCGTCTTCGGCAGAAATATAAACAGTGTTTTCCTTTTTCATTCCTGGAACTTCAATAAATCCAGGTAACAAGTCAATTTTGTTAAATACAGTTAAAACAGGAGCTTTTGCACCAATCTTCTTTAAAACACTATCCACCACTTGCATTTGTTTTTCGTAATGACTATCAGACAAATCTACAACATGAAGCAATAAATCTGCATATTTTGTTTCTTCCAAAGTAGAACTAAATGCATCAATAAATTCATGTGGTAATTTATTAATAAAACCAACAGTGTCAACAAGTAAAATTTCCTTATTATAATCTAACCACAAATTACGAGTTGTTGTGTCTAATGTTGCAAACAATTCGTCTTTGGCATAAAGTTTTTCACGAGTTAAAAGGTTCATTAGTGTACTTTTACCACTATTTGTGTAACCAACAATTGCAACTGTTTTCTTTTTAGAATATTTACGGTTTTGACGGTTAATTTCTCTGGTTTTCTTTACCGACCTTAATTGTTTTTCAAGTTTTTGAATTTTTTCCAAAACAACCCTTTTGTTAAGTTCAAGTTTTGTTTCACCAGGACCTCTCATACCAACACCACTACCAAACCTACCATCGGTTCCCATTAAACCTGCCAACCTTGGCAATGAGTTTTTAAGTTGTGCAAGTTCAACTTGAAGTTTACCTTCACTAGTAGCTGCTCTGGTTGCAAAAATATCTAAAATTAACATACTACGGTCAATAACCTTAACACCCAAAGCTAATTCTAAATTATTAATTTTACTTCCATTTAAAGGATTGTCAAAAATTACTAAATCAGCACCATCTAATTTAACTGCCCTAGCAACTTCATCTAACTTACCTTCACCAATAACATATTTAGGATCTGGTTTAGGTCGTTTTTGCCAAATTTTGTTTACAACCAAAATACCGGCAGTTGTTGCCAACCCTTCCAACTCTTTTAAGTCGGTTACAATATCGTCATCTTTATCAATTTCAGCCATAACTAAAACTGCTCTTTGTTGCCTTTTGTAACCATTAAACAAATTAATTGGTTGTTTCTTTTCTTTCTCATCGTATTTTCCAATACGGTCTAACAAACCATATTTGTTAATGTATAAAACATTAGGAACATACACAACATCCATATCTTTTCCGTTTGGGAAACCGACATGTGCACCAACCATACCTGTAACAGATACACCAATAGCACAAACACAATCAAACTTATAGTTTGTTAATGCAACTTTATCAAGAGCTGTTAAATTACTATCTCCCCTAGGAACAGTATGAATTAATCTAATTCCGTTAAGTCCGCCATCAACCTTATCTAAACTAGTAAAGTCAACCCTTTCTTTTTCGGAAACAAAAATTTCTTTAACAACACCTTTTCTGTTAATTAAAACATCAACTTGTAAACCTGTTTTATTGGTTATTTGAACCATAAGTTTAAGCAGTTCCATATCAATAAAATCGTACTTTGAAAGTAAGATGTTGTAATATTCAACTAATTTGTTTTTCAAATCTGAATTTAACCTTAAATCTATTTTCATAAGAACTCCTTAACATTAAACAAATTGTGTCATATTTTTGCTAATTTGTAAAACACAATTGTTTATTTCTTCATTTGTTAAACTAACAAAATTATTATTATAACCTTTTATCACTTTCAAATTTTTAGCAACTTCATTAATTCTTGTGCCAACAATTAAACCTTTAACCTTTTCAGGTTGTTCCACTGATGCAATTTCGTTATACACAGAAACACATTGATTAAAATATTCTTCTAGTTCACCTGCAAATTGTTGTAGGTTTTGCAAACCAGAAAAATCAACTGTTTGTTCAAATATGTAACCATAAACATAAATTCCAACATCATCTTTTGTTATAACTAATTCTGAATTTTCATTAGCAAAAGCAAATGCCTTATCAACTTTATTTTGTTTTACAACGGCTTTTATGTATCTGTTTTTTAAATAGTTATCTTCGCTATACATTGTGCTTTTAACTAAATTTGAAACATTATTAGATAAATTACTTGCATCAACCTTTAAAACAAAAGTGTTATAGTTTTCGTTTTTAGAAAACTCTTCGTAATATTTTTCAACCCTTTCATAATCGTTTGTTTTAATGCTTAAATTAATTAAGGAATAAAGCTGTTTATAATCATTGGTTTTCTCATAAGATTTTTCCATATAGTAAACCGAAACATTTTCCGATCCTAAACTATAAAACCAATTACTTAAACTTAATGGAAAGAAAAAGTGCATAACACTAAATGTAGCAACTAAAATAAATAACATTGTTGAAAATGTAATAAGTATTGGAATTATAATGTTATTTTTTACATTCATCACTTTCTCCTTTTCATCATCTAATAAAAGTATAACAAAAACAAATTAAAAAACAAAATCTTTAAATTTAAATTATTAAAATAATATATATTATGCTTACCTTTTTAACC
>JAZNIS010000017.1:0-15211 GCA_045577635.1 Clostridia bacterium | reverse complement strand
TCCGACTTGCCTCTGCCACCATGTCGCATAATTTTTGCTGGTGATTTGTTTAAATCATTATTCTTTTCGTCTGCCATAATTATTTAACCTCCTTTTTTACTTTGTTGTGTTTAGTTTGACTATCCACAATTTCCCTATATTCAGGGCAGGAGATAAGTAATTCTTCATGTGTTCCAATGCCAACTGCTTCACCTTCGTTTAGCACAATAATTTTATCGGCATTTTGAATTGTGTTAATTCTTTGTGCAACAATAATAACTGTTGCATCGGTAACAGATTCCTTTAAATTTTTTCTAATTTCTGCATCTGTTTTAAAATCTAGGGCACTAAAACTATCATCAAATATGTAAACACAAGGTTTTTTAATTAATGCTCTGGCAATATTTAATCTTTGTTTTTGACCACCACTTAAATTTCCTGCACCCTTTTGAATAACATAATCGTATCCTTCTGGTTTTTCGGTAATAAAATCGTGAGCACAAGCAATTTTTGTTGCTTTAATCATTTCTTCATCGGAAATGTTTTCGTTTGAATATTTTAAATTTTCTCTAATTGTTCCACCAAACAATTCAACTGTTTGGCTTGCTAATGCAATATGTTTTCTTAATTCGGCAGGGTTATAATCTCTTAAATCAACACCATCTAATAAAATTTCGCCATTTGAAACATCGTAAAATCTAGGAATTAAATTAATTACTGTGCTTTTTCCACTACCTGTGCCACCAATAATTGCTAGTGTTTCGCCAGGTTTAACTTTAAAGTTTAGGTTTTTAAGAGTAGGGTTTTCAGCACCAGGAAAACTAAATGTAACATTTTTAAATTCTAATTCGCCAACATAGTTTCCTGTTTTATAGGTTTTAACTTTTTCGTTGCTTAAAATTGTTTCTGGTAAATCTAAAATTTCATTAATTCTTTTTGCACTTGCACTTGCTCTTGGTACATGAATAAAAATCATAACCATCATAATGCATGACATCATAATTCTTGAACTATATTGTGTTAAAGCAGTTAAATCAGCAACATTTGTTCCTTTTAAAGCTCCAAAATATAAAAGTAAAAGCATTGCAACCGAAAACAACAAGTCAACGGTTGGCATATTTATACCCATAATAACATTTGCTTTTGTGTTTACATCTGCAACTTTTTTGTTAATTAAATCAAATCTGGCATTTTCTTCGTCTTCGGTGTTAAATGCTCTAATAACTCTAACACCGGTTAAATTTTCTCTGGTTACTTTTGTTAGTTCGTCAACATTTGTTTGCATAATTTTAAACAAAGGAACAATGTATTTCCCAACAAAAATAAACAGTAAAAATAACACAGGAATTAAACCCACAATAACAAAAGGTAGTTCAAGGTCTAAACTGAAAGCCATAATACAACCACCAATTAAAATTATAGGTGCATTTAACATAACTCTAAACGACATTGTTACTAACATTTGAACTTGCCCAATATCGTTTGTTGTTCGGTTAATTAAACTTGCTGTTGAAATTGAATAAAATTCGTTTAATGCAACTTTTTGTGTTTTTCTAAAAACTATATTTCTTAAATCTCTACCAAACCCCATACCGATTCGGCTAGATAAATAGCTTACTGTTATTTGGCAAACAATAACAAAAACAACTGCAAGTAATGCAATTCCACCTTTTTTTAATATGTTAATAATTGCAGCACTGCCATTAGTTGTGTCAATGCTTCTAATCATATCGGAAAGTAGGTTTGGCACAAACAAGTTTGTAACAACTTGTAATATTAAGAAAAAGGAAACCAAAACAAGCTCTTTCCAATAAGGTTTTAAGTATTTAAATAATTTTAACATTATTAAACTCCTTAAATTTAATTTGGTAACAAAATAAAGTATAATCAAAAATATAATATAATCAAAATATTTTATTTAATAAAATTAAATAACTATTATATAAACAACGATTAAGTAAAAAATATTGTAATAAATTCACATTTTATGCGAACAAATGTTTTATTTGTGTTAAAATGTTTGTTAAAAATTGTTAACTATTATAAAATAAAAGCATGATTATTAAAGGCATTGTTGAAGAAATTATTTATAGAAACACAGACAACGGATATACTGTTGCTGTAATAAATTGTAATGATGAAAACATTACTGCTGTTGGAAAATTTCCACAAGTTAGCCAAGGTGAATTTGTTGAACTTGATGGAAGCTTTACAAAACACAATCGTTATGGTGAACAATTTAATGCAAGTAGGGTTAAAATTGCAAAACCAAACACCAAAGATGGAATTGTTAAGTATTTAAGCAGTGGTTTAATTAAGGGTGTTGGGCCTGTAACAGCATTATCAATTGTTAATAAGTTTGGAGAAGATACTTTAGATGTTATTGAGTATAATCCACAAAGGTTAACAGAAATTAGAGGTATTTCTGAAAGAAAGGCAAACGAAATAGCTTTGGCTTTTCAGGAAATTAGAAAAATGCAAGATGCAGTAATGCTGATGCAAGATTATGAAATTTCAACAAATTTAGCTGTAAAAATTTACAACACATATTTTGATAAAACAGAGTTAATTTTAAAAGAAAATCCTTATAAACTATGTGAAGATGTTGATGGCATAGGTTTTTTTACTGCCGACAGAATTGCAAAAAAAATGGGTATTAGTGAGTTTAGTGAGTTTAGGTTTAGGGCTGGTGTGCTACATGCTTTAAAAACTGCATGTGATCAAACAGGAAACACTTTTGTTACAAAAGCAAATTTGGAAAGTGATGTTTGCGAATTGTTAAGAATTAGTATTGATGATATTAATGCAAACAATGTTTTAAACAGGTTGGTTTTAGATAGTTTTATTAAAATATTTGAATTAGATGGTGAAGAAATTGTTGTGCTAACAAAATATTATAACACCGAAAAAATTGTAGGTTACACTTTAAACCTGTTTAATGAACTATATAAAAATAAAGTTGTTGATGTTACAGATTCAATTAATTTTTATGAACAATTAAACAAAATTTCAATGCACGAAAATCAAAGGGCAGCTGTAACACTTGCAGTAAATAGTGGTGTAAGTGTAATAACAGGTGGCCCAGGCACAGGTAAAACTACAATAGTAAAATGTATGCTTCAAATTTTTAAGAGTTTACATAAATCGGTTAAATTGCTTGCTCCAACAGGTAGAGCTGCTAAAAGATTAAGTGAAAGCACAGGTGAAGATGCTAGCACAATTCATAGAGCTTTGGTTGTAGATTTTATGGGTGGTGACTTTTTATATAATCAAAATAACAAGTTGCCATTTGATGTTGTTATTGTTGATGAAGTTAGTATGGTTGATATTCAACTAATGCATTATTTAGTAAGGGCACTAAAAAAAGGCACACAACTTGTTTTGGTTGGTGATAAAGATCAATTACCATCGGTTGGGGCAGGAAATGTGCTTGCCGATATTATTAATAGTGGTGTTATTTCGGTTTGTGAACTAACACACATTTATAGGCAAGATAAAGACAGTTTAATTATTTCAAATGCTCATTTAATTAACGAGTGTAAAATGCCACTTATAAACAACAAAAGTAAAGATTTCTTTTTTGAAGAGAAGGTTGACCCTGCCGATATGTTAACATCTGTTGTTAATTTAACATGTGCAAGGTTGCCAAAATATTTAAATATTGATAGTTCAAAAATTCAAGTTTTAGCACCTATGAAATCAGGTGTTTGTGGTGTTGATAATTTAAATAAGGAATTGCAAGATAAGTTAAATCCTGCTAGTTTAAAAAAACCTGAACTTGAAACCGAAAAGGTTATTTATAGGTTGGGTGATAGGGTTATGCAAATAACCAACAACTATGAAAGGGAATGGATTAAAGATAGCAGAGAGCAAGGTGCGGGTGTGTTTAATGGCGATATTGGAGTTATAGATCACATTGAGCCAAACACTTTTGAAACCACCGTTTTGTTTGAAGATGGCAGATATGCGAAGTATAATAAAAAAGATTTATCTGAACTTGTTTTGAGTTATGCTATTACAATTCATAAAAGTCAGGGTAGCGAATTTGATGTAGTAATCATACCTGTTGTGGCAGGTGCACCTATGTTATTGACAAAAAACCTACTTTACACAGCAGTAACTAGGGCAAAAAGAATGGTTGTTTTAGTTGGTAGCAAACAAAACATTTTTAGAATGGTAAAAAATAAAAGCACTTTAACCAGAAACACATTGCTTAAAACTTTCTTAATTGAAAGTGCAGATGTTAATACTCTTGCACAAAATTTATTAAGTGAAGATAGCAGTAAAACTAACAATGAAATTAACGAACAATCTAAGGAAGAACAATTAGATTTTTCACTTATGGGGCAAGATAATGAATAATGTTTTGTTTCCAAACGGTTATAAGTGTTTAATATGTGGAACTGAAATTGTGCCAGGTCATTTTGATATTTGTGATGCCTGTTATTTAAAACTGCCTTTTATTTCTGGCAAGGTTTGTTTGGGTTGTGGTGAATCAATTTTTTCAAGTGCAAACTATTGTTTAAATTGCAAGAACACAAAAAGATATTTTGAACAATGTTTTTCTCTGTTTAATTTTGATGGTGAAATTAAAAGATTGATTCATGAGTTGAAATATGATGGTAAAAAATATGTTGCAAAAACATTAAGTAACTTTTTACTTAAACAGTTTGCTGTTAAAAATTTAAATGTTGATGTAATTATTCCAATACCGTTGCATGAATCAAAATTTAAAATAAGGGGTTTTAATCAATCCGAATTGTTGTGCTCTGGGTTTATTAAATTTGGTTTTAATGTTGACACAACAAACTTAATTAGAATTAAAGATACAACCACTCAAACAAATTTAACAAAACAAGAAAGATTAAAAAATATGGAAAATGCTTTTAAGTGTGTAAATAAAAAATTAGTAAAGGGTAAAACCGTTTTATTAATTGATGATGTTTACACAACAGGAGCAACTTTTAATGAAGCAAGTAAAGTTTTAATAAATGCAGGAGCAAGTAAGGTTTATGGTTTAACCGTTGCTCACACAGTTTTAAATAAAAGTTAAAGTTTTGCACACTTTAACTTTTTTCTTATTTCGGCAAAATTTTATTTTATTGCACCTTTAATTTATTGTTAAAACAATAATTTTGTAGTAAAATGAATTGTGCTATTAAATTATATAAATAAATTTATTTTATTAATATATATCAAAAATTTACGATTTTATTTTTAAGGGAGATTACATGGGCTTTAAATTATTTAGAAGTGAAAACGAAAGAAATGTTGCTAAATTAGAAAAAATTGCAAATCAAATTGAAGCAAAAGGCGATTACTATAAAGGTTTAACCGATGAAGAATTAAAAGGTTGCACTCAAAAATTAAAGGACCGTTTAGTTAGTGGTGAAAAATTAAAAGATATTTTACCAGATGCTTATGCTGTTGTTAGGGAAGCAAGTGAAAGGGTTTTAGGAATGAGACATTTCCATGTTCAATTATTAGGTGGTATTGCTTTGTTCCAAGGTCGTATTGCTGAAATGAGAACAGGTGAAGGTAAAACTTTGGTTGAAACTTTACCAGCATATTTAATTGCTTTGGAAGGTAAAGGTGTCCATATTGTAACAGTTAACGAATACTTGTCTAAAAGGGATGCTGATTGGATGGGTAAGTTATTTACATTCCTTGGGTTAACTGTTGGTGTTTCAATGGCAAACATGCAACCTGATCAAAAACGACAAGCATATAATTGTGATATTACTTACTCTACTAATAACGAACTTGGTTTTGATTATTTAAGAGATAATATGGTTACTCGCATTGAAGATAGGGTTTGTCGTGGTTATCACTTTGCAATTATTGACGAAGTAGATAGTATTTTAATTGACGAAGCTAGAACTCCATTAATTATTTCGGGTAGAGGATTTAAAAGTAGTGATACCTATAAAACAGCTGCAAAATTTGCTAAAAGTTTAACCGAAGCAGAATATGAAATTGATGAAAAAGAAAAAGCTATTCGTTTAACCGAAGATGGTGTTGCTAAAGCAGAAAGATTTTTCAAAATTGAAAACCTAAGTGATATTAACAATATTGAACTTAACCACCACATCAACAATGCACTTCGTGCAGAATACATTATGAAAAAAGATAATAACTACATTGTTAAAGATGATGAAATTGTTATTGTTGATGAGTTTACAGGCCGTTTAATGGAAGGTAGAAAATATTCTAATGGTTTGCATCAAGCCATTGAAGCTAAAGAAGGTGTGCCAATTAAAGATGAAAATAAAACTTTGGCAACAATTACATTCCAAAATTTCTTCCGTATTTACGATAAAATTAGTGGTATGACAGGTACAGCAAAAACCGAAGAAATTGAATTTAACAAAATTTATGGTTTAGATGTTGTTACAATTCCGACAAACCGTCCTATTAAAAGGGTTGATTATCCAGATGTTATTTATCCAACTGAAAGAGCAAAATTGAACAATGTTATAGAAGAAATTAAAGCTGTTCATGCTGATGGCAGACCTATTTTAATTGGTACTGTTACCATTGAAAAATCAGAAGAACTTTCACAAATTCTTCGCAAATCAAAAATTAAACACAATGTGTTAAATGCTAAAAATCACCAACAAGAAAGTGAAATTATTGCACAAGCAGGTAGGTTAGGTCAAGTAACAATTGCAACCAACATGGCTGGTCGTGGAACCGACATTTTACTTGGTGGTAATCCAGAATTTTTAGCAAAACAAAAAATGAGAGAGTTAGGATTTAACGATGCTCAACTAGATTTTTGTACTTCCTTTGTTGAAACTGATAACGAAGATTTAAACAAAATGAGAGAAAAATATCGTAAAACCTACGAAGAATTTAAAGCTGTAACAGATGCTGAAAAGAAAAAAGTTATTGCTTTGGGTGGCTTACACATTGTTGGTACTGAAAGACATGAAAGTCGCCGTATTGATAACCAATTAAGGGGTCGTGCAGGTCGTCAAGGAGACCCTGGTTCAAGTGTTTTCTATGTTAGTATGGAAGATGAGTTAATTCGCCGTTTTGGTGGTGATCAAATGAAACGATTGGTTGAAATGTTTAAGCTTGACGAAAATACACCATTCCAATTTAAAATGCTTTCTCGCCGTATTGAAGGTGCTCAAAAGAGAATTGAAGGATTTAACTTTTCTGCAAGAAGTAATGTTTTAAAATACGATGATGTTTTAAATGCACAAAGACAAATTATTTACGATCAAAGAAACAAGGTTTTAGAAGGCGAAACTATTCACGATGAAGTATTAGATATGATTACTGACCTTGCACAAAGCATTGTTTACGATAATATATCTAGTGAAAAATCTTATGATGAATGGGATTTAGAAGATTTAAACGATGAATTAAATGTTAGAGTTTTTGGACCAGAATACAATTACTTAAACGAAGATTTAGTAGAAGGTTTTGAAGTTGAAGATTTAGCAAAAAAAGTTGCTGAACATGCTTGCGAAGTTTACAACAAAAAATGTGAAGAACATTTAAGCCGTGGTTTCAACTTTGAACTTTTAGAAAGGTCATATCTACTTAAAGTTGTAGATACTTTATGGATGGATCATATTGACTATATGAATATGCTTCGTAACGAAATTGGTTTAAGAGCATATGGTCAACACGACCCTGTTGTTGCTTATAAACAAGAAGGTTACGATTTGTTTGATAAAATGGTTGAACAAATTAGAACTGAAGTTGCAACATTCTTATTACATGCTCATGTTGAACCTTCATTTGTTCCAATTCATAATGCTCCACAACAAATGTTTACCAATTCAGGTGAAGCAAAAGGTCCACAAAGATCAGATAAAGGTTTAGTTGGCAGAAACGAACCTTGCCCATGTGGAAGTGGTAAAAAATATAAAAACTGTTGTGGAAAGTAATAAAATGAAATTTGCAATTTTTTCTGATATTCACGGAAATTTACCAGCATTAAAGGCAATACTTGCCGATATAAAAAAAGAAAATATTGAAAATATAATATTTTTAGGTGATGCAATAGGAATAGGTCCAAACCCAAAAGAGTGTTTGGACTTGCTTCTTAAAAATAATGTTGAAATTGTTTTAGGTAATCATGAACTATACTTTATTTATGGAACTCAAATTAACAACACTATTGATGAAGCAGAAGATGAACATCATAAGTGGATTGCACAACAATTAACCTTGGAACAAAAAGAATTTTTAAAAACAAGGCCTTTGTTTTTAACAAAAACAGTATTAGGTAAAGTTGTTAGATTTCAACATTTTTTAATTTCTAACAGTAGTCCAGCAGTTTATCCGTTTGCCGAATTTTCTGCCGTTGAAAATGAAAGATTAAACGAACTTGTTAAAACAAACTTTGCCGATATAATTTTTGTTGGGCATCAACACAAACCATTCACTGTTAAAAGTGGTTCAACTGTGGTTTATGATGCAGGAGCAAGTGGTTGTGTTAAAACAAATAAAACTCATTATGTTATTTTAACTGATGAAAACGGTGAGTTAGAATATAGTAAAAAAGAAGTTGAGTTTAATTACAACCAATTAATTGATGTGATTAAAGAAACCGATTATCCTGAAAAGGAATTAATTTTAAAAATATTTTTCGGTTACGATTTAAAAGGAAACCAAAATGGCAATTAAATTTGAAGCAGAATATCAAATATTAAAAAACATTACTGACAGCTTAACAGTTTGCTGTCAGTGTCTTTGACTTAACCGAATTAAAAAACAGAATAACTTTTTTAGAAAGCGAACTAAACAAACCCGAAATTTATTCAAATATTACGGTGAGTACTAGTTATAATAAAGAATTAAAACACAAACAAAACGAACTTGAAGAGTACGAACAATTAACAAGTGAAGTTGAATTTTTAGAACTTTGTTTAGCTGATACCGATGAAACAGATGAGCAAATGGTTTTAGAAATTAACAAACAACTATCATCGCTAAAAAGTAAAGTTGAAAATCTATATGTTCAAACCTTGCTTAACGGAAAATATGATGGCAACAATGCAATTGTTAAAATTCATAGTGGGGCAGGTGGTACTGAAAGTTGTGATTGGGTGCAAATGTTGTTTAGAATGTATTCAATGTGGGCAAAATCGCAAGATTTTAAACTAACAGTTATTGATAGCTTAGATGGTGATGGTGCAGGTTTAAAATCGGTTACTTTTTTAGTAGATGGTTTTAATGCTTACGGTTATTTAAAAAGTGAAATTGGTGTTCATCGTTTGGTTAGAATTAGCCCTTTTGATGCTAATAAAAGAAGACACACAAGTTTTGCAAGTGTGGAAGTTATGCCTGAAATTGAAGATGATAATTCAGTTGAAATTAAACCAGATGAAATTAGGGTTGATACTTTCCGTAGTTCTGGTGCTGGTGGTCAGCATGTAAACACCACCGATAGTGCAATTAGAATTACACATATTCCAACAGGAATAGTTGTAACTTGTCAAAACGAACGAAGCCAAATTCAAAACAGGGAAACTGCTATGAAAATGCTTGTTAGTAAACTTGTTTCTGTTAGGGAAGAAGAAACCCGAAAAGAAACCTTAATGCTAAAAGGCGATAGTAAAAAAATTGAGTGGGGTAGTCAAATTAGAAGCTATGTTTTCTGCCCTTACACAATGGTTAACGATGTTAGAACAGGTTTAAAACTAACCAATTTAGAGGCTGTTATGAATGGCGATATTCAAGAACTTATTATTGAATATTTAAAATGGGAAAAAAGTTAATTTAAAAGAGATAAAAATGTATCAAACAAATGCAATTCAAAAATTTAATAATTTAGTAAAAAACTATAAAAACACCGATATTTTAGTGTTGGGTATTGAAAGCAGTTGCGATGAAACAAGTATTGCTGTTGTTAAAAATGGCAGGGAAGTTTTAAGCAATGTAATTGCCAGCCAAATAGATATTCATAAAAGGTTTGGTGGTGTTGTTCCGGAAGTTGCTAGCCGAAACCATCTTATGGCTATTGATAATGTTTTAACCGAAGCTTTGGAAAAAGCAGGTGTTACACTAAATGATATTCATGCAATAGCAGTAACCTATGGTGCTGGTCTTATGGGTGCTTTAATGGTTGGGGTTACTTATGCTAAAAGTTTAGCATTTGCACTTGATTTGCCTTTAATTAAAGTTAACCATATTAAGGGGCACATTAGTGCAAACTATATTGCAACACCAACTCTTGCTCCACCTTATAATGCTTTAATTGTTAGTGGTGGACACACTGCAATTGTTAAAGTTGCCGATTATGTTAACAATGAACTTATTGGATCAACCGTTGATGATGCTGTTGGTGAAGCTTACGATAAGGTGGCAAAGGTTTTAGGTTTGGGTTATCCAGGTGGTCCTGTTATTGATAAAATGGCAAAACAAGGAAATCCAACAATCAAGTTTATTAAACATGATGCCTTAAAAAATAGTTTTAATTTTAGTTATAGTGGCTTAAAAACAGCTGTTATTAATTATTTACACAATTTAGAACAACATGGTAAAGAACCAAATGTTGCTGATGTTTGTGCATCATTTCAAGCCGAAGCTGTTGGTGCTTTGGTGGAAAAGAGTATAAAAGCATGTAAAAAAACTAAAGTTAAAACTTTAGCTGTTGCTGGTGGTGTTGCTGCAAATAGTTATTTAAGAGAGCAATTAAAGCTTGCAGGTGAACAAAACGGAATAACCGTTTTATTTCCACCAATGGTGCTTTGCACCGATAATGCAGCCATGATTGCAGCCGAAGGATATTTTAGTTTAATTTCAGGTTCTGGTTTGGCTGATAGTGGTTTAACATCTACACCAAATTTACACTTAAAATATGTTGTTACAAAAAAATAGATAAAGGTTAAAAAATAAACGGAAAAAATAAAATGATTAAATTATTTGTTGATTCGGGCAGTAGTATAAAACAAGATGAATTAGAAAAGTATAATGTTGAAATTCTTCCTTTAAAAATTTTATTAGATGATAAGGAATATTTAGATGGTGTTAATTTATCAATGGATACTTTTTACACTGCATTAATTGATGAGAAAATATTTCCAAAAACATCTCTGCCATCTTTAGAAGATACTGAAAATAGGGTTAATAAAGCAATTGCAGAAGGGTATGATGTAATTATTATAACAATTTCATCAGGTATTTCAGGAACAAATAATGCTTTAAAAATGTTGTTTGATGGTAACGATAAAGTAAGAGTTATTGATTCTAAATTAGCTGTTGGTGGAATGCGAATTTTAGTTCATGAAGCAAACAAATATTTAGATAAACCATTAGATTTTGTGGTTGAAAAAATAAACAATCTTATTCCTAGAATAAAAATTTTAGCAGTTCCTGAAACTCTGGATTATTTACATAAAGGTGGCAGGTTAAGCAAAGCAAGTTGGGCAGTTGGCACAATTTTACGAATAAAACCTGTAATTGAACTACGAAACACTGTTAGTGTTGCAGCTAAAGCATTTGGTTTAAAAAGTGCTATGAAGTTTGTTATTGAAGCATTAAACAATTGCGACACAAACTATCCAATAGTTCCTTCTTACACTTATAAAACAGAAAATTTAGAAGAATTAATTTCAAAAACTCCGGAAGAATATAAAAAGGTTATGATAGAATATGATAATCTTGATCCAGCTATTGCGGCACATTGGGGACCCAATGCATTTGGATATATTTTTGTGGAAAAAGAAAAATAAAAAGCATAATATTAATTATGCTTTTTTTCTGCTTCCGAACCCATTGAATTTCCTTGTTTAATTCGGTTTTTATATTTTTCAATTACTTTATTTAATGCAACTTCTGCATTTAAATCAACCTCGTTTGCTAGTGACATTAGCGAATACATAACATCACCAAATTCCATTATAAAATCATCGGTTAATTCAAATTCTGTAGTGCCGTATTTAGTTGCTTTTAAATGTTCTTTTGCTAGCTCGCCTAGTTCGCTTTGTATATCTAAAATTCTGGCAGACACAGGCATTGGTTTTAAGTGGCAATTTTTTGTTTGATTAAAATTTTTAACTTTTTCTTGCATATTAATCTCCTTAAAACAATAATTTTAATTTATTGTAGCAAACTATAAATAAAAAGCAAACCTTTTGGGTTTGCTTTTATTTGGTTAAATCTTGTTTTGTGTTAACACCATATTGTTTTAGTTTTAAGTTAAATTCGTTAAAATCTTTAACCCTTGTAACACCACTTGTTTCGGGTAGTGTTTGGTTATATGCAGTGCTCATAATAAAAGGTTTGCATTTTCCTAACCCTTTTACCGTATGTTCTAAAACTCTGGTTGTTATTTTAACATCGTCATCAACAAAAAAATCAGCATTTTCATTGGTGCAAATTTGTTCTTTATCAACTCTGCCAATATATATTTTACTATATTTAACATTGTTGTTTTTCAACCATTCCAAAGTAATTCTTTCTGGTTCAGTATGCCAATCGGTTGCCCTAGCTGTTGCAATTATTATTTGGTGTCCACTATCAAATAAGGCATTAATAGTTTCAATAGCTCCGGGTTTTGCCGGAAATTCAAGCATCATTTGGTCGCCATAAGTTTTATACCATTTAAGGGCTGTTTCTTCGTCCCAATCAAATTTACCTTCGGCAAATCGGCTAACTCGTTTAACAAAGTTAATAGGTAAGTTGTGTTCTTTAATAAACTTTGAAATGTAATATTCGCTATAACTATCTGTTTCGCAAACAGTATCATCTAAATCAAAAACAAAAATCATAATAGTTTCCTTAAAAGTGATTAATGAGATTATATCACTTTGTTTTTATTAGTGCAACACTGTTAAATAATCTAAAAGTTAAGTGTAACAATAATAAAAAGAGTGGATTGTTACTTTTTTTATTTTTTTGATGTTAATCAAATGTAAAAAGATTTACTGTGAAAGATAAAAACTGTTGCAATAAAAATGAAAATACTTATTAAATTTTAACCATATTGACATTATGTTATATTTATTTTAAAATATATATAATATTGAAATAATAAGGATTTATATATGAAAATAACTCCGCAATTAATAAAAATTGATTTAAAAATAAAAGAATATCTTAAAAATGGTGGGCAATTAACCGACCCAAATTTACCTTTTGATAAAGATATTAAAGCATATGTTTCTAATATGAATCGTAGAAAAAAGAAACTTTTAAAAACCGACCCTACTAATCCAGAATGTTTAGAAGTTTACACAAAAGATGAAATTTTAAAAGCATTAGGATATGAGCCACCTGTTAAACACAAAGAAATTACTATGGTTAGAATTCAAACTGAAATTGCCGAATATTTTGATAATGGTGGAAAGGTTGAAAGTAATGGTAAAAATTACCCGTTTTATATAACCATTAAAAAGTTTATTGAAAGGGAAAACAAAAAAGGTTATAACTACACCTACGATGGCATTATGTCGTTAAGTGGTAGATACACCCGCAAATTACAAACCGACAGAGAAATTTTAGCAAAATATGCTGATGGAAGTGGTTGCATAGATTCTATTAGGGGAACAAAAGATTACGACCATATTAGAATTAGAGCACAAGTTGTTGGTTTAGCTCCTGCCGAATATGTTGCAGCAATTTCGCCTTATTCTTTTTCAAAATCAATTATTACAGTTGAAAATTATATTGCAAATTTAAAACAAGAAATTTCAACTGCTTTAAATGGAAAAACCGATGCAACAGGTTTAAGAGAAACACACCCTGAAATTTATTTAAAAGTAAGGCATTTAAGAGAGTATTTCCCGGAAGGCAGTTTAGATAGTATTGCTGATGCTTTTAACTATATGGGATTTTCATATGAGGGTAGAGATTTACCAAAAAATAAAGTTCCTGTTGAATATTACCTTAAAAAACTTGAAGCAATGTTTCCTGATAAAGTTGTTACAAAAATAGACCATAAATCGGTTATGGGTAAATGTTTGTTAAGGGCAAGTTTAGAAAACAATATGTTTTTAAATGACTTCTTAGCACAAAATGGATTTACCTATGTTTCAAGTAAAAATTCTAAAAGGTTAACTCAAACAAATTCTAACAAAACCGTTAAAAGATTAAGCGAAATTTATGAAGAAGAAGCCATTAAATATAATTTAGAACATAACCCATTAAACACTAAAATTGTTGCAAGAAAAACATTAAGTGGTAGGGTTTTACCATCACAAGCCGTTGTTGATGAACCTGTTATTTATATGCCTTCTGCTTACGAAATGGAACAGGCAGAACTTGCCGTTTTAGAAAGGGCAAAAGAAAGATATAGCCAAGAAAAAAACGGAAAAAGCAAATAAAAATAAAGCACCAAAAAGTTGGTGCTTTTTATTTATTTTTGTATAATTAGGGTGTAAGGAGTTTATTATGAAACTAGAAAAAATTGTTAAACAAACAAACAATAAATTTTTAAATATGTTTGCTGCAAATTATAAAACGGAAAACGGTAAGGAATATAATTATTTTTTCTGTTCTCGCCGTGAAAATAAAATAGGCGACCTTTCTGTTTGTGATGCAGTAAAGGTTTTGCCTTACATTAAAGAAACTAATGAAATTATATTTATTAAAAATTTTAGATATGCTGTTAACGATTATATTTACGAACTTCCAGCAGGGTTAGTAGATGCTAACGAAGATTTGATAGAAGCTGCTAAAAGGGAACTAAACGAAGAAACAGGTGCAACTGTTTATCGTATTGAAGAAATGTCTGAAATAGGAACAACAAGTGCTGGTCTTACAGATGAAACAATTAAACTATATTATGCTTATGTTAAATTAGATAACAAGCAAAATTTAGATGAATATGAAAACATAAAAGTTGTAAAGATTAATATTAATGATATTAATGAGTTTTTAAAAACTCACAAAGTAGATATTATCTCGCAATTAATGGTTAAAATTTTTGACTTGTTATTAAAATAAAAAGATAGGTTTTAAACCTAGATAATTTAAAACTAGCGAAAAAGCGAAGATGTGATTTATTCTGTCACACTTCGCTTTTTGTCTGCTTTAATTTAGTTATTTAAGTGTGCTTGCCTGTCGGAGCGAAGCGAGAACACCTGTATATGACAAGCACATGCCTAACTGCCAATTATAATATTTTTAATATTTCAATAATTTCTGCTTTACCTTGAAAAAAATATTCTTGTGTTTTAGCAGTTTTATCGCCTTGCCAAAATCTTGTTATTCCCGCAATATGAGCCTCTTTCTTTAATTCATTTGATTTTTGCTCATCGGGAGTAGT
>JAZNIS010000016.1:0-34917 GCA_045577635.1 Clostridia bacterium | reverse complement strand
TGTAAAAGGGGTATTGTATTATTTTAAGTTTGTGATATAATTAAGATGTGAAATTTCCTTAATTGTGAGATTTTTTGCGGTCAAAAAATAAAAATTATATTATTTTCACAAACTTTTAAGGAGATAAAATGAAAATTATTTCAACTAATCGTAAGGCATATCATGACTATTTTGTTGAAGCAAAATATGAAGCTGGTATTTGTTTAGAAGGTAGCGAAGTAAAAAGTATTAGGGCAGGAAATTGTAATTTAAAAGATTCTTTTATTTTTATTGATAAAAATAGAGAAATTATTTTAAAAAACATGTATGTTAAGCCCTACGAAAAATCTTCGGTTTTCACACCAGACGATCGTCGTGATCATAAATTATTAATGCATAAATCAGAAATTGAAAAATTGTTGGCAAAAGTGCAAGTTAAAGGTTATACATTAATTCCTACTCAACTTTATTTTAAAGATAGTTTAGTTAAAGTTGAAGTTGGTTTGTGTAAAGGTAAACAAAATTTTGATAAGAAAGAAGCATTAAAAGAAAAAGATATTAAAAGAGATTTAGAAAGAACTTTAAAAAATTATAAAAATTAAACCAATCACCCTTTTTAAATATGGGGGCGAAAAGGTTTCGACGGGATTGTAAAGGTTAGGTTAAGCATACCGTAGGTTCGTCTACGATAAAACGAAAACTTAAAATTTAAATGCAGAACAAAGAACTGTATTAGCCGCTGCTTAAGTTTAGCCAACGGCCGTTCTGGTAGGTTTGCCCACGGGCCTATTTAGAGCGACAAGTTAGTGGGGAACGAATTAAAGAATTGTTTAGGTCTTTAATTTGAATTTTCTAAACTAGTTAAGTTTATATTTGTTAATTTTTTTAAACTTAATGAAATCGCCCAAATTAACTAAGTATGTAGAAAGATTTAAAATTTCTTTTTCGGACGCGGGTTCAATTCCCGCCGCTTCCACCAATAATTATTATAAGGGTGGTTAATTACATTAATTCTTGGAGGAAATAAAATGGTAGAAGTATTAAATGTTATACTTGATGTGCTAGGAATTTTAGCAATTGTTTGTTTAGGTGCTTTTGTTGTAGTTTTAATAGGGGACCTAATTTTAGCAACCTTTGATGGACATGAAGGGGTGTTTTTTCATAAAAGCAGAAGTAACACTCAAACTTATAATCCTAATTATTCTCAAACTCCTGAAAGAAGGGAAGAACCAATGGTTCAACAACCAACAGTAGTTCCTTACTATCAAGAAATGCAAAAACAAGAAGAAATCCAACAAGAAGTAGAAAAAGAAGAAGTTGTTTCTGCTGTTGACTTTAAAAAAGCTGCTGAAGAACAAAAAATGTTACAAAGCCGTGGTATGATTAAAGAACCAGTTAGAAAACCGGCACCTGTTCAACAACCAGCACCTGTTTTTGCTGATGTTGAAGAAGATAATGATGCTGATGAACTTGCTGATGCTATTAAAGAAACTAGCCGTATTGCATTAGAACAAATGGCTATGGAAGATACAATTAAAAAACAACAAGCTGAAATTGAAAAAAGCAGAAGAGAAGCTGAAGAAGCTAGAAGAAAAGCTGAAGAAGAAGCTAAAAAATTAGAAGAAGAAAGATTAAAACTTGCTGAACAAGAAAGAATTAGAGCAGGTGAAGAAGCTAGAAGAAAAGCCGAAGAAGAACAAAAGAAACTTGCTAAACCAGAAGTTGTTTATGTTCAAGGACCAGCTCAAAAAGAAGATCCAAATGTTAAACAATTAAGAAAATTAAGAGAAGATATTTTTTCACTTCGTCGTTCTGCTTTTAAAGATTTACAAGAAGTTAAAGATACTAATAATCAAAACGAAATTAAACAAACAAAACAAGAATATAATCGTGCTATGAAAGAAAAGTTAAGAGAACTTGACGAACTAAAACAAACACACGAACAATTAGATAGAGAAAAACAAGAATTATTGCAATACAAAAAGGTTGCTTTACAAAGAGAATCTGAACTTCAACAAAGAGAAACCGAACTTCAAAGAGTTGAACAAGAAAATGCAGAACTTCAAAAATACAAAAAAGCTGCAAAAGAAAGAGAATATGAACTTGATAGAATGTCTCTTGAAAATGCTGCTCTTAAAAAGTATAAAGAAGCTGCTAAACAAAATGCTGACGAATTAGGTAGAGTTGCTCAAGAAAGAGAACAATTAGCAAGAGAAGTTGAAGAACTTAAACAAATTCAAGAATCTGCTGGTAAAAAACCTTATTACACAAAAGAATACTATATTAAAAAGCTTGAAAGCTTAAATGATGAACTTAAAGAAGTTGAAAAAGATTTAAAAGCAAACAAAAGAGAATTTGTTCCTCTTCAAAGAATTAAAAAATCTTATGAAAGAGATCAAGAAAAACTTCGCAGAAAAGAAGCTATTGTTGCAAAACAAAAAGTTGCAATTTATGGTGTAAAAAGTTCTGCTAACATTGATCCAAAAAGAAAAGAAAAACTTGATGAAGATGTTAAACAACTTAACGAACTTAAAGAAAGTGTATTCCATTGTGATCAAGTGTTAAAACAAAACAAAGACCGTTATCCTGTACTTGAAAAAGCAAACAAACTATTAACAAAAACCTACGATCGTTTAACTGCTGATATTGAAAATGTTAAAGCTGCTATTGCTTGGTACGATGAAAACGAAGGTAAATAAAAATTAAACACCAACTTAACTGTTGGTGTTTTTTTTGTTTGTTTGGTTGTATTATATTTACTTTTAATAATGGTTAAAGTTTGATAGAATACTAATAATATATTATTTAAGGAGTTGTTACTTTGAACATTTTTAGTAAAAAACCTAAAAAGGTTGCATTGGTTTTAGGTGGTGGTGCTAGTAGGGGACTTGCACATATAGGAGTTATTAAAGCTTTTGAAGAACACAATATTAATTTTGATTGTGTTGTTGGAACTAGTGTTGGTAGTTTAATAGGAGCTTTTTATTCTGCTGGATATTCGGCAGCTAAAATGGAAGAGTTTGCTAAAACAATTAAAGAAAAAGATATTAGAACAAGTTTTATTCCGTTAATGCCTTCAAAAACAGATGGCATTGAAAACATTGTTACTAAATTTTTAGGTGATATTAACATAGAAGAATTAAGTAAGCCCTTTTGTGCTGTTTCTGTTGATGTTAAAAGTGGTCAGGAAATTCATTTTACAAGTGGTAATTTAGCAAAGGCAGTTGCTGGCAGCTGTGCCGTTCCTGGTGTGTTTATGCCCGTTAATTATAATGATTATGTTTTGTATGATGGCGGACTTTCTAACAACATTCCAAGTAATGTTCCCAAACTAGTGTTTGATGCCGATGTTGTTATAGCTGTTGATGTTAATAGCACAAGGGGATATGGTACTGATAGTGATAAATTTATTGATACTTTAATGGCTAGTATTAGAATAATGATGAAAAGTAATAGTTTAAAAGGGTATATGAATTCCGATTTAATAATTCAACCTGATTTAAAAAGGTTTAAATCTACAAAATTAAATGAAATAGATGAGATGATTGTTGAAGGGTATAATGCAACAATTTTTCAAATGGAAAAAATTAAAGAATTATTAAGTGGTAAAGTAAAAAACAAAAAGGAAAAGAAATTTAAAATTAATAAACACATAATTTAAAACTTATGAAAATTAAACTAAAATTTATTTTGGCATACATTATATTTGTAATAGTTATGCTAATTAGTTTGTTTTTTGGTTCTAGTTTTGAAAATTGGTTAAAACTAAAACCAAACTTAAACGATATTTCAAAATCTGCTTTGGAAGTTCATTTTGTGGATGTTGGGCAAGGTGATGCAATTTTAATTAAAAATAATAATAAAACAATGCTTATTGATTCGGGTCCTAATTCTAGTGAAAAACAGTTGTTAACCTATATTGATAATGTGTTTTTTAGAGATGTAAATAGTAAAACTTTTAATTATGTTGTTCTAACTCATTCAGATATGGACCATAGTGGAAATATGTTAGCAATTTTAAACAACTATAAAGTTGAAACCTTTTTTAGACCTAAAATTTTTGTTGAAGGTTTAGAAAGTGTTGGAGAAAAAGTTTTATATGACAACTCAAATGGTTATGCTAAAATTATTTCAAAACTAAATAGTTTGCAAAATAAAAATGTTACAACTGTAAAATATGCTGAAATGGGCATATGTTTTGGTTTAGATGATGCAGAAGTGAACATATTAGCACCTGTAAAAAATTATTATTCAAGTGGTAATAACTATTCGGCAGTTGTAACTGTTGAAAAGTATGGTAAAAAATTTATGTTTACAGGTGATGCAGATAAAACAAACGAAACAGAAATTATAAACAATAATAATTTAGATTTATTAGATGTTGATGTTTTAAAAATTGCTCATCATGGTGGAGCAGATTCAACTAGTGCAAACTTTTTAGAAATTACAACACCAAGTTATGCAGTTATATCGGTTGGAACTAATAATGTATATAATCACCCTAGTAGTGAAGTGTTAAACACAATATCTAGTTATAATTTTAACAAAAACACAACAATAAAAACTTTACAAACTGCAACTATGGGCAACATTTTGTTTTATGTTAATGGTGAGAACAACTTAAAACACACAACCATACAATCGGTTTTTGATTATTTATTTATAAGTTGGTGGGTGCTTGTACTTTTAATTATTGCTACTGTTACAATTATTGCAATATTAATAATTGTAGTAAAGTGGCTAAAAGTAGGGAAAACTGCAAAATTATAAAAATATAACATTAAAGTTATGAAAATAACACTATTAAAAAATGCAACAAAAAAATTGCATTTTTTTTAATTTTTTTTAAGGTTTGTATATTGTGCCTAAAAACAAACAACCATATATAGTATTTGATTTTTTTCTTTGACACAATATCTTGTGTGTGTTAAAGTTTTTGTAACGACACGATGAAACGAACAAAATAAGTCGTTCTAGATTATTGGAGGAATAAAAAATGGTAAAACAAGTATATAAGCGAAATGGCGATAAACAAAACTTTGATGCAGATAAAATTGCACAAGCAATATTTAAAGCAGCAAAGGCATGTGGTGGCGAGGACGAATCAAAAGCAAATGAATTAGCAGCCGAAGTTGTGGCTATCATCAACGAAAAATATGATGGAAAAATTCCTACCGTTGAAGATATTCAAAATGTGGTTGAAAAAGTGCTAATTGAAAACAGACATGCACAAACCGCAAAAGCTTATATTTTATATAGAGAAAAAAGAAATGCAGCAAGACAAGATAATGCTTTAATTGGTGCAACTATTAGTATGTTTAACAAATATTTAAACGACGAAGATTGGTTGATTAAAGAAAATGCTAACACTTCTTATTCTGTTGCAGGTTTAAATAACTATGTTAGAGAAAGCTTTACAAAACACTATTGGTTAAATGAAGTTTACCCATCAGAAGTTGCCGAAGCACATAAAAGTGGTGCTTTACATTTACATGATTTAGGTTTCTTTGGTGCATATTGTGCAGGTTGGGATCTTCGTCAATTATTAACCGAAGGTTTCCAAGGTTGCCCTGGTAAAGTTGCTTCTAAACCACCTAAACATCTTCGTAGCTTTTTAGGTATTATTGTTAATGCTACATTTACAACTAGTGGTGAAACTGCTGGTGCTCAAGCATGGAGCAGTTTTGATACATATTGTGCTCCTTTTGTTAGACACGATGGCTTAACATATGAACAAGTTAAACAATGTATGCAAGAATTTTTATTTAACCTAAATGTTCCTACAAGAGTTGGTTTCCAATGCCCATTTAGTAACATTACATTAGATATTAAAGTTCCTAGAACATTAAAAGATCAACCTGTAATTATTGGTGGCGAATATCTAGAAACAACTTATGGTGATTATCAAGCAGAAATGGATATGATTAACAAAGCATTCTGCGAAGTTATGACACAAGGTGATGCAAATGGTAGGGTATTTACATTCCCTGTTCCAACAATTAATGTTACAAGTGAATTTGAATGGGATAGTGAAGTTGTTAACTCTATTATGGATATGACTTGCAAATATGGTACTCCTTATTTTGCAAACTACATTAACTCTGATTTAAGCCCAGAAGATGCTGTTAGTATGTGCTGCCGTTTAAGATTAGATGTTAGAGAACTTCGTAAAAGAGGTGGCGGATTATTTGGTTCTAACCCATTAACAGGTAGTATTGGTGTTGTAACTATTAACTTACCAAGATTAGGTTATTTAACCAGCACAAAAGAAGAATTCTTTGAAGAACTTGATAAACTTTGCGATATTGCAAAAACAAGTTTAGAAATTAAGAGAAAAGTTGTTGAACAACAAAGCGACCGTGGATTGTATCCTTATGCTTGTTTCTACTTAAAAAGTGTTAAACAAAGAACAGGTGGCTATTGGAGCAACCACTTTAACACCATTGGTATTAACGGTATGAACGAATGCTTGTTAAACTTTATGGGTAAAGACCTTACAACAAAAGAAGGTCAAGAATTTGCTATTGAAATTATGCATCATATGAGAGCAAAACTTCAAGATTATCAAGAAGAAACAGGTAACATTTATAACCTAGAAGCAACCCCTGCTGAAGGTACTGCAACCAGATTTGCTAAAATGGATAAAAAGAGATTCCCAGATATTATTACTGCAGGTTCTGCTGCTCATCCTATTTACACAAACAGTGCACAACTTCCTGTTGAATTTACTGATGACATTTTTAAAACTGTTGAACTTCAAGATGAAATTCAATCACTATTTACAGGTGGAACAGTTTTACACTTCTATTTAGGTGAAAAAATTGAAGATAGGGAAACTGCAAAAGCTTTAATTAGAAAAATATTTACAACTTCTAAAATGCCTTATATTTCACTTACACCAACATTTAGTGTTTGTCCAACTCATGGTTATATTGCAGGTGAACATTTTACTTGTCCTGAATGTAATGCTAAAACCGAAGTTTGGAGTAGGGTTGTAGGATATTTAAGATGTATTGATTCGTTTAACGATGGAAAACATGAAGAATATATGAATCGTAAAAAATATATTATTCGTCCAGAACAAGTTAAAAAAGAAGTTAAAGCATAAATAAAAAGCCCCTAATTAAGGGGCTTTTTAAAATAAAACTGCTAGGAGAAATTATGGAAATTAGTGGCTTAATTAAAAATTCGTTTGTTGACTATCCTAAAAATATTGCTTGTGTTGTTTTCACTGCTGGTTGCAATATGAATTGCTGGTATTGTCACAATCACGAAATAATAAACGACACAAAAGGTGTTATTTCCGAAGAGTATGTTTTTAATTTGCTTACCGAAAGAAAAAACTTTTTAGATGGTGTTGTTGTTACAGGTGGTGAACCAACACTACAACCAGATTTGAAGGAATTTATTACTAAAATTAAACAAATGGGTTATAAGGTTAAATTAGACACTAACGGAACAAATTTTGCTGTGCTTAAAGATTTAGTTGAAAATAATTTGCTAGATTATATTGCTATGGATGTAAAAGCACCATTATATAAATATAGCATTATTACAACAGTGCCTAGCATTGAAACTGTTAAACAATGCATAGAATATATTAAAACTTGTGGTGTTGATTATGAGTTTAGAACAACTTTTGCACCTAATTTAACTTGTCAGGATATTGAACAAATTGTTCTTGAATTAGGCCCTGTTAAAAACTATGCTTTGCAACAATATAAAAAACCAGAACATATTGTTAAAGAAATTTTAAAACCACATTTGCCAAGTGAGTTAAATATGTTAAAAGATAAACTTAGTGATAAAGTTGAAAATTTTATTGTTAGAAACATATAAAGCCCTGTTAATGGGCTTTATTTTTTGTTTACAACTAAATCGTTTTTTATTAATAAAATTTGTAAAAACCATTAAAATACTATATAATAATATTAATTAAACCACAATATAAGGTTTTTCATAAGTTATTATAAGGAGTAAAAATGGTTAGTAACATCTGCATGGTTGGCTTACTACAAAACTATACTAAAACCGTTTGCAAATGCATTGCTGATGCACTTGAAATGTTTTATGCCGATGTTAGAGAACTGTTAGAATTTGACCTTATTAGTTTAGCAGAAGCAAGTAAAATTGTTGGGCTTGATTACATTGAAAAACAAGAGTATAAAAAAATTAAAACATTGGCTAGTTACGAAAACACAATTTTTACAATGGATTATTTGGGTTTAAACCAAGAAGAAAATGTTGTTAGTGTTAAGGAAGGTTCGCTATTAGTTTATTTAAAACTTTCAAAAAGGTTGTTTAATCAACTTATAAAGCGAGAAAATTTACCACAAAGTGAAGAAGTTTTGTTGAGCAGTATGTTTAAGGAACATAATGATATGTTAAGCTCTGTTGCCGATGTTGTGGTTGAAATTAAAACGGCAAAAGATGATTTAGTTGAATTAGTTTTAGGTAGAATAGAGGAGTATTATGAAAACAGATAATTTATGTGTTAATGCAATAAGAATTTTATCTATGGATGAAATTAATGCAGCAAAAAGTGGACACCCAGGAATTGCTTTGGGTGCGGCACCAATTTTATATGCTGCTTATTCAAAAGTTTTAAAAGTTACACCAAAAGCAGAAAAACATTTGTTAAGAGATAGGTTTGTTATGTCTGCTGGTCATGGTTCAGCATTGCTATATGCAACATTACATAGTTGTGGTTTTAACTTTTCGGTTGATGATTTAAAAAGTTTCAGGGTTTTAAATTCTCGTTGTCCTGGTCATCCAGAAGCTGAAGAAGATAATGCTATTGATGCTTCAACAGGTCCGTTAGGTCAGGGTGTTGCTAATGCTGTTGGTATGGCTATTGCTGAAAAGCATATGGCAGCTATGTTTAATAAACCAGATTTTAAACTGTTTGATAACTACACCTATTGTTTAGTGGGTGATGGTTGTTTAATGGAAGGTGCTTCGCACGAAGCATTAAGTTTGGCTGGAACTTTAAAATTAAATAAATTAATTGTTTTATATGATGATAACAGCATTTCGTTAGATGGAAAAACCGATGTTGCATTTAAACAAGATACTGAACAAGTGTTTAAAGGTTATGGATTTAATGTTATAAAAGTTAAAGATGGTAACAATGTTAAAAAGATTGTAAAAGCAATTAATAAAGCCAAATTAAGCAACAAACCAACACTTATTATGATTAAAACAATTATTGGTTATGGTTCTAGTTTGGCAGGAAATAATAAAGTTCATGGTGCACCACTTGGTGAAGATGAAACTTTAAAATTAAAAGCAAAACTTGGCATTGTTGGTGAACCTTTTGAAATTAATGAAAAAGCAAAAGAAGAATTTAGAGCATTAGAACAAAGATATAATGCTATTTATGAAGAGTTTGAAAACAGATTGGCAGAATATAAAAAGAACTATCCTGCTGACTATAAAAACTTAAATGTTTACTTAAACAACGATTTTAGTGAAGTTGATAAATTAATTTCTGGTTTAGAACCAAAAATTTGTGCAACCAGAGTTGCTAGTGGTGAAATTTTAAATGTTATTGCTGATAACTACACAAATATTTTGGGTGGTTGTGCCGATGTTGCAAGTAGCACAAAAGCAAAAGTTTATAGTGCTAATTTCCACGAAATTCCAGCAGGTAGAAATATTATGTTTGGTGTTAGGGAACTTGCTATGAGTTGTATTGCTAACGGTATTTATAGTTATGGTGGATTAACTCCATTTGTTTCAACATTCTTTGCATTTGCTGATTATGTTAAACCTGCATTAAGAATGTCAGCATTAAACAAACAAAGAGTTTTATATATCTTTACACACGATTCATTAAATGTTGGTCAAGATGGTCCAACACATCAACCTGTTGAACAACTTGCTATGTTAAGAAGTCAACCAAACACTTATGTTTTCCGTCCGGCTGATTACACCGAAACTTGTGCTGCTTACTCACTTGCTTTAAACTTAAAAGCTCCTTCATGTTTAGTTTTAAGCAGGCAAGACCTTGAACCTGTTGGTTCAAATTTTGAAAAAGCAAAATTAGGTGCTTATGTTTTAAAAGAAGAAGGTGAAAAACTTGATGTTGTGTTAATTGCAACGGGTAGTGAAGTTAATTTAGCATTAGATGTTGCAAACGAACTTCAAGAAGTTGGTTTGGGTGTTAGAGTTGTTAGTATGCCTTGCCAGGAAATTTTTGATGAACAACCTATTAGTTATAAACAAAAAGTTTTAGCTGATAATGCTGCAACATTCTCACTTGAATTAAGTTCTGATTTAAGCTTTTTAAAATATATTAAAAATGGTGAAGTTATTGGTGTTAACACTTTTGGTAAAAGTGGTAGCCCAAAAGATATTTTAAAAGAATTTAATTTAGATGCTAGTGCAGTTGCAAACAGAATTAAAAAATTTTTAAATGTTAAATAATTAAAAGTTGAGATTAAATATCTCAACTTTTTTATTTCATTGATTTATTTTGTTTAATTTGCTATTGTAAAATATAACAACTAAACCATTGGTAGAATTTTCGTTAAAAAATGGCTAAATTTGTTAACTATAAGTAGGTTTACATTTTTTTTAATTTTGCTTAACATTTATATATAAAGCAAAGGAGAGTGGAATTATGGAAAATTTAATAGGTGGAAGAATTGCAGATTTAAGAAGAAAAAAAGGTTTAACACAAATACAGTTAGCCGAAAAACTTAACATTTCCGATAAGGCAGTTTCAAAGTGGGAATCGGGTAAGTGTGATCCTAGTTTAGAAATGTTGGTTGCACTTTCAAATTTTTTTGAATGTACAATAGATTATATTGTTAAAGGTGAAGACAACAACCTTAAAGTTAAAACAAATCTAATTCCAAAAAGATTTGAATTTTTTCCGTTAGTAAAATATTATATGGCATTAGGTGAAATTGACTCTAAAATAACCGAAGATGATTTTGTTAAATTATTTAATTTGCGACCAGTTAGGATTGATGGTGATTGCTTGTATTTAATACCGGATAATAAAGATTTTGATCAGTTAACAGTTAGTAGTTTTGCTGTTGATTTATTGTTAGAAAAAATTTCCGAAGGAGATAAAAGAATTAAAAAAATAAAATTACTTACAGACAAAGTGTACGACCCATTATTTAAAGATTCGGTTAGGATTGTAATTAAAAATGGTGTGGCATCAGTTGCAAGATTACAAAGAAAATTTGGTATTGGCTATCCTAGGGCACTAAAACTTATTGAAGAAATGGAAAGAAACGATTTTATTTCTGTTGCAGATAAAGATTGTAAAAGGAAAGTTTATATTGCTGCCGAAAAGTTTAAAGAGTTGTTTGGTGAAGAAGTTTAATTTTAAAGAGGGGCTTTAATTTTTAAAGTCCTTTTTGTTGCTCCTTGCAAATAAAACAATTGAAAAATAGCCGATTTTGGGTTATACTAACATTAGAACGATTTTTAAAGGATATTATATGGAAAACAAACGAAACTTTTATGCTGAATATAATGAATACTATAAAAATATTGAAGTGAAGGAAGTTACTTGTAAAGTTATTCCAACTTTTAAGCAATCACTTCCATTTCCTTATTTACCTTTTACCGATGATATTGATGATGAAAGATTAAAAGGTGTTCTATTAACAATTAGTAATAATGATGAATTATTCTTTTTGGCAAGTGAAAAATTTGATGAAAACAATATATTAGAAAAATACAACAGGGTGGGTGCTGTTTGCCGAATTGAATGTGTTAATGCAAAAGATAGGGGTATTAATTACATTTGTAATGTTTTATATTTTGCTGCTATTGATGAATTTAACATTGTTGATGGTGTAGAGCAAGTTAAGTGTTCACCACTACTTAACTTTAATGCTGAAACAGAACAAACAAAGTTGTTGCTTGAAAAAGTTAAAAATTTGTTTACTAATTATATAAGTTATTCTAACCGAAAAATTAGTATTGATTTGCTTAATTATATTAAAACCACAACCGACCCTAACATTGTTGTTAGTTTAATTGCTGTTACTTCCGATTTTACTATTAGGGAGCAATATGGTTTGCAGTGTGAATGCAACATAGAAGATAAACTTGAAAATCTTATTGTTTTAATTAATAAAATGTTTAGTATGGAAGCATTAAATAAACGAATTGACGATAAGATTAGAAAGGAAAACGAAAAACGACAAAAAGAAATGTACATTAAGGAAAAAATTAAATACCTTAATGAAGAAATTGGCGAAGAAAACGAATTTAATGAAATAGAAAATAAAATTAAAAAATGTGGTATGCCGCAAAAAACCGAAGAGTATGCATTGGCACAACTTCGTAAATTATCTAAAACTCCAACGATGGCGGCTGACTATAATGTACTAAAAAATTATTTAGACACTATTGTTGATTTACCATGGAGTGTTTCTACAACCGATAACACCGATATTAAACATGCAAAACAAGTGTTAGATGCTGAACATTTTGGTTTAAATAAAGTTAAAAACCGTATTTTAGAATATTTGGCAGTTTTAAACTTAAACAAAAATGTATCTGGTCAAATTTTATGTTTGGTTGGTGCTCCGGGTGTTGGTAAAACAAGTATTGCAAAATCTGTTGCAAATGCATTAGGCAGAAAGTTTGTAAAACTTACTTTGGGTGGGGTTCATGATGAAAGTGAAATTAGGGGACACCGTAAAACATTTGTGGGTGCTATGGTTGGTAAAATTATTCACAACATAAAACTTGCAGGTTCAAATAATCCTGTGTTTTTACTTGATGAAATAGATAAAATTACTTCCGATATTCATGGTGACCCAGCAAGTGCACTTTTAGAAGTATTAGACCCACAACAAAATAACTCATTTAGAGATAATTTTTTAGAAGTTCCTTTTGATTTAAGCAAAGTTATTTTTATTGCAACAGCAAACTATGCTAATCAAATTCCTGCACCGTTACTTGACCGTATGGAAATTATTAATGTTGATAGTTACACAGCACCAGAAAAAGTGCAAATTGCTAAAAATTATCTACTTCCAAAATTGCTTAAAGCAAATGGTATTAAAGATGGTTCGTTATTGTTAGACGATAGTGTAATTACTTATATTATTAATAACTACACCTATGAAGCAGGGGTTAGAAGTTTAGAACGATTGATTGGTAAAATTTGCCGTCAATTAGCAGTTAAAATTGTTGAAAATCCTGCATTCCAACTTCCTTGGGTTGTAAATGAAAAAATGTTACCATCAATTTTAAATGAAGCACCTGTTGTTACTCATGGTGTAAGAAAATTGCCAGAAGTTGGTGTTGGATATGGCCTTGGTTGGAGTCCTTATGGTGGAAGCATTTTAACAATGGAAGGAATTTCTATTAAGGGTAAAGGTAATTTGGTTATTACCGGAAACTTGAAAGATGTTATGAAGGAAAGTTGCCAAATTGCTTACACAGTTGCTAAAAAATTTGTGTTAAAAAACATTAAAAATCCTATTGATTTTTCAAAAGTTGACCTTCATATTAATGCTTGTGAAGGTGGAGTTCAAAAAGACGGACCTAGTGCTGGAATTGTTTTAGCTTTGGTAATTTATAGTGTTTTAACAAATAAAAAAATCACAAATAAATTTGCTATGACGGGTGAAATTAGTTTAACAGGTCAAGTTTATGCAATAGGTGGATTAAGAGAAAAACTTTATGCTTGTGTTCAAAATAACATTAAAGATGTTATTGTACCACTTGAAAACAAAAAAGATATTAAATTTATTCCAAAGGAAATAACTGAAAAGTTAAACATACATTATGTTTCTACTTTCCAAGAAGTTATTAATTTGGCAATTGTTGGTGAAAAAAATGAAGATAACAAAAAGTAGTTTTGTAACAAGTGTTGCAAACCCTAAAAACATTTTAATAGATGATAAATGTCAAATTGCCTTTGTGGGCCGCAGTAATGTGGGTAAAAGCAGTTTAATTAATATGCTGGTAAATAACTCAAAACTGTGCAAAACATCGGCTACACCGGGCAGAACAAGGTTAATTAACTATTTTTTAATTAACGAACAGTTTTATTTTGTTGATTTGCCAGGTTATGGCTATGCACAAGCAACAAAGGAAGCTGTTTATGGTTGGCAAGGTTTAATTGAACCATATTTAATTAATAATGAACAATTAAAGTGTGTTTGTGCTTTAATTGATGTTAGGCACGACCCAACCGAACAAGATAAACAAATGATTAATTATTTGCATTATTATCAGTTGCCATTTATTATTGTTGCAACCAAATGTGATAAACTTCCTAAAAGCAAGATTAAACCTGCACTTAATAAACTAGCAAACACATTAAAAGTTGGTGTTGGTAATGTTTATGGTGTTAGCAGCGAAACAAAGTTTGGAAGGGAAGAATTGTTATTAAAATTTGAACAATTTATTAATGATTAATTTATTAATATTTTACAAACCACACATGATTTGGGTGTGGTTTGTTTTTTTTAGTGAACAAATAAAATTTTAAAACATATATTAAATTATATAGGTTTAATTTTGTAGGAGGTAAAAGTTACTTATGTCATTCTATTCGGGAAGTAGAAATTCTTTTTGCCCAGGTCCAATAAATGGAAATCCGTTAAATGGTTTGTGTGAAAAAGCTTGTATTCATACCAGAAAGGTTTTTGATGCTTGTTTAAGGCAAATGCAGGAAACAGATGTAAGAGTTACTGTTTCAAGTTACATACCTGAAAATCCGGCAGAACCACTAACTTTTGTTAGTGTTAATTGTGTTTCAACAGGTGTTACAATTAATAATTTAATTGTTGATAGGTTTGAAGATAAACCTTGTTTTGCTAGGGTTAGTGGAACAGTTGTTGTGCCACTTGAAATTAGGTATGTAGATGCTAATGGTGTTTCTGGTGTGGCAACAGGGGAATATTCGGTTAATACCGATGTTGTTTTGTATGTTCCACAACCAAGCATTGTTCCGTTTACAATTGAAGCTTTTGCTAGTTGTTTAAGCCCAGATGGTGAATATGTTGGGAATGGTGTGTTTAATTTAGATTTTTGTTTGTCGGTTATTTTAAGAGTTGTTGTTGAAGCTGAAATTTTGGTTCCAACCTATGGTTATTGCCCAATTCCGCCTTGTCAGGAATTCACACAAGATGTGTGTTCGGGGTTCTTTGATTTACCACTTTATCCTTCGCAACAACCTGTTTGTGGGGCAAATTAATAAATTATTAGGTGTGCAAATGCACACCTTTTTTTAGTTAAAATAACCATAATAAACAAATAGGGTATTGAAGTGTAATTTATTATATAGTAAAATATAATTAATAAAGGGGTGCTGTTATGGATTTTTTGGCTGTTTCAGATAATCAAAATAGAGATTTATGTGCTTTAGAAAGTGCAATTTATATGCTTAAAATTGCAAATATGCAATATCAAAGGGCAAAAAATAGTCAATGCAGTCCACAAACAATTGATTATTTTGATAGAAAAAATACGGTATATAAAGAATATCGTGAAAATATTTTATCCGAAATTTGTGAAGATTGGTTTTATGATGAAGCAAATCAGTTAGGTAAATTAAGAAAGGTTACCAACGAATTTTGGCAAGTGTTTACAAGTTGCTATCCTGAATGTAAATTACCTATTGAAGAAGTAATAAAAGAAGCAGATTGTGTTTATGAACCTTTTGTTTTAGATAGAGAAAGGTTTTTAGAAGGTAAATTAAAAAATGACCATTTTGAAGTTTTATATGGTTTACTTGGCGAAGTTCAAAGTAGTTATGTAGATTATGTTCAAATTAGAAACTTTAATTCAATGCTTTCTGCAATTCAAGGTCAGGTAACCGATTATGGTAGTAAACCTTTTATTGAACAAAAATTGCCAGAAGGTGTTGTTTATGTTCCTACTTGGGCAATAAACGAAATTTTTGCCAATTTACAAGAAACTAGTAAACAAGCAAAAAAAGAACTTGTTCCGTTAGGTGTTAAAGTTGTTAAACAACAAAAGAAATTAGAAAAAAATCCTGATGATGTTGCACAACAAGCAATAGTTCAAGAATTAAAAGAAGAATTAACTGAATTTGAATCTCGCATAACAAATTTAGAAGATTTAATGATGTCGGTTGATCATCTTTACGAAAGGGTTGACTCTGTTAGTAGAAAGTGGGGAGTTACCGAAGTAGGTGATATGATTATTGAAAAAATTCAAGAATTTTTTGTTGATATGCCAACCGATATTAAAAAACTTGAACCAAGTATTGCTAAAATTTTAGCTCTTAAACACGAAATTAAAAACATTGCCGATGCTGCAAAACTAGAACTTTCTACACTAGATGGTGCTATGGTTTTGAATATGTATGCCGGTAATCTAACTAATTTTGAATTAAGCAATTATGAATATTCTAAAAAGGTTGTTGAAACATTAATTGTAAATTATAACGATAATGTTGCCGAAAGAGCTAGGTTGGTCGTAGAAAACGAAACAAAAATTTCTAGTAAAAAATTAGATGAAAACAATCAAGTTATATCCGAAATTGATGATTGTGCTGCAGCTATGGCATATGCTAGATTTGAAACCCCGTTTGGTGTTTTAAAAATTAGTAATGGACAACTTGTTAATGTTGTTACAAATCAAGTTTATCCTATTACAGCATTAAATCAATTTAACTTTAACGGAAAAACATTTGATAGGGTTGACGAAGAAGGAAAAATTTTAGAACAATTTGATTTAAGAGAAGCAAGAAATCGTTTAATTCAAGCATGTAAAAAACCAAATGGTAATGGATTAGATAAAAAGTAATTAAACAACGATTTGGGGGTTAATTATGAAAGAGAAAAAAGAAACAATATATGAACATTTAAATGATTATTTAAACACAGCATATCATGCAAATTACAGGGTTCAATGTGTTTTAGAACAAATGAGAAGAGCTGATCAATTTAATGTTTCGCAAATAACCGAAGATTGGTTTAGAAGTAAACATGATTCTTTTGCAGAACATCGTTGGGGAATTGTTTCGGCTAACTCTGCTAGTTTAGAAAAAGAAGTTGAATATTACGATAATGAGTTAATAAAAGCAAAAAATTCGCTAGTTAGTGAAATGAGAAGATATTTTGCTGATAAAAATTTTGAAGAAGTGTTTGTTGAAGATGGCATTATTGATCCAGAAGTGTATGCTTTGTATGAAAAACAAGCAAATGGTGAAATTATTTTACCAGACGGAACAGGTGCTGATTTGGGATTGGTTGAAAGATTTCATGCTTATGTTAAAAGTTTAGGTTCTGCAAAAATAGCAAGGTCAGTTGAAAAGGTGCATGATAGAATTGTGGAAGATGTTGATGCTAGGGGATATATGCACTTATTAAGTATGCGAAACGAAAGTGCTGATGTAAAAATTATTGACGAAAGTTTTGTAACAGAATTAAGTGATTTTGCAAAATTATTAGGGCCAACATATAAAAGAGAATTGGTAAAATCTCAAATTGAATTAAACAAATTACTTAAAAAGTTTAAAAAAGACCCAACAAATGTAGAACTTGCATCTAGGATAGATGGTGCAGAATATGCAATTGCATTTTGTAATGATGTGTTAAGCAGAACAACTTATTTGGAATTTGTTGCACGAATTTTAAGTAGCAGAATGGAAGCAGTAAATTCAAGAAAATATTCGTTATCTGATAAAATTGTTGAAGGGGTTGCTGACTTTGGATTTATGGTTCCTAGTGGGGTTAAAGGTGAAGAAAACAGACCAAAATATACAACAATGTATATGGGAAAAACAGAAATAGAAAATTTAATTTCTACAACAAAAGAGTTTGCTGAGGCAGGTAATTTTACACAATATTTAAGTAGTAAATTGGGTGTTCCAACAGTGCTTGAAGCACATGAATATGAGTTAAGTAAACTAACAATGGAAATGTTAAAAAACATACATTCTGATAATGTTGCAGCACTACTTGCAAAGGCAAAAGAAACAGGTGAAACTGTAACTGCACAAGAAGCAAAACTTTTTGCAACAAAACCAGAAATTGCCAAATATTTACAGTTTGTTACACCACTTGGAAAGGTGTGGTTTGATGGTGAAAACGGCATAGATGTTGAAACAGGGAAGGTTGTTCCGTTTACTGAAATTTGCAAGTATGTTGTAAACCCACAAGATGGAAATTTATATTATTTAAAAACGGAAGAAACAATTACTCCGGGTTCGGTAACACTTGTTAATGCTGAACCAAGTGGTAATAATCCTGATTTAGGAAAAGGAAAATAATAAAGTTTAAAAAAAGCACTAAATTTAGTGCTTTTTTATTTATTTGCATACTACTTTGCATAGTAGTAAAATTATGTTAAATTTTGTTAAATATTTAATTTAAATAAAAATTAAATTGTTTACTTTATTTGTTAAAAGTTTTTATATTTGTTACAATAAAAATGTTAAGGAGATGTTATGAAAATTTTTGCAATTTCCGATTTGCATTTAAGTATTAATAGTAATAAACCAATGAATGTTTTTGGTCCTGTTTGGGATGGCTATTTAGATAAGATTGCCGATAGTTGGAAACAGGTTGAAGATGATGATGTTGTGTTAATTGCAGGTGATCATTCTTGGGCTATGAAACTTCCAGATGCTTTGCCTGATTTGGATTATATTTCTAACCTTGGAAAAGGTTACAAAGTTATAATAAAAGGAAATCATGATTATTGGTGGAGTGGTATTAGTGGTTTAAGAAAAGAGTTGCCACACAAAATGTATGCACTTCAAAATGATGCTGTAAAAATTGGTGATTATATTTTTTGTGGGACAAGGGGTTGGACAGTTCCAGAACAAAATCATAAAACAGCTGATGATGAAAAAATTTATAATAGAGAAGTGATTAGATTGCAACTTACTTTACAGGATGCTAAAAGATTGCAAACTAATAACGAAAAAATAATTGTGCTTATGCATTATCCACCTTTTAACAGTAAATTAGAAGATAGCGATTTTACTAAACTGCTTGAAGAATATAATGTTGAAACTGTGGTGTATGGTCATTTACATTCTTACGATAAAAAACAACAATTAATAACACATAAAAATAATGTTAAATATTATTTAACTAGTTGTGATTTAATTGGTAATGAATTAATTGAAATTAAATAACCTGCTATAAGTGTGGGTTGTTTGTGCCGATGTGGCTCAGTTGGCTAGAGCAATGCATTCGTAATGCATGGGTCGTGGGTTCAAATCCCACCATCGGCTCCAAATTAGTATAAGGATAACTTATGAAAAAAGTTGATTATGTTATTAAACTTGAAACAGTTGAAGATATTGAAACAATTTTATCTTATTTAGAAAGTAAACATGGTAACGAACAAGATAAAATGTTTTTTCGTGGTCAAAAAGATGAATCTTGGCCTTTAATTCCTTCGGTGGAACGAAGCCATAAAACAAAAGAACCTAAAATTAGAGCTAATAGTGCTGATGAGTTGTTTAGAAAAATTGCAAAATTTCAGCACACAGGAAGGCCAACTAGATTTTTAGATTATACTTCAGATGTTTTTGTTGCTTTGTTTTTTGCTTGTGAAGATGCCGAATTTGAAGATTCGGAAACAAATGGGTGTTTATATGCAACATGGTATGATTATAGGCCCGAAAACAATTTAGATGTTTCAAGTATATGCTGGTTAACTCAATTAAAAAAACCTATTAAAATTAAGGATTTTTGTAAAAAGCATTTAACTAGTGCTTATGGTGATGTGCAAGATTACATATCCTGTTTAATTTCATTTATTCATAATGGTTTTATTGTTAAACCTAGTGAAGAATTTTATAGTGAAGCATTAAGTCAAAATCCCAACATATTTGCTCAAAAAGGTTGTTTTTATGTTCCTGGAAACAGGTTAGATATGGAAATTACAGGAATTAAAAATTTTGATAATGTAAAAATTTTGCCAAAGGTTGAACTTACAAGTTATAGTTTAACAAATCCGGAATTTACAACAAAATTTATTATTCCAAAACAACTAAAACAAGGAATTTTAAACTATTTAAAAGAACAAAAAAATATAACCAGAGAAAGTTTATTTTTTGAATGGTATGGTAATGTTAAATAAAGGCAGCGATGCCTTTTTTTGCCATTTACTTTTTTGTTTTTTTATGGTAAAATATATATAATAAAAATATGGGGTGTAAAATGGATTTTAAAGAAGGTTTTAACCAAATATTTAATAGTGGAAAAGCTGATCATGAAATGGAATCAGCAATTGTTGAATATTTAAATTCAGCAGATTTTTCTAGTGCAGAAGTAGTTGAAATTTGTTTGTCACATTCTAAAAAAATTATTGCCGGAATTGAACAAAACAAACCTATTACTGCTTTTGATGCAAAAGTTTTATATTGTATGTTAGCAAAAATTGAACTTCAAAAGTTGGGTTTACCACAAGTTAAAGTTAATTTTGTTGATAGAGAAGCAGAAGGTGATACAGCAGGTGCTTTTTATAGCCCAACCACCGATAGTGTTAATTTTTATAATTCAAATGTTGCTAATGTTGTAGATTTATTAAAACCTTGTTTTAAGGGTGATGGTAATGGTGGTTCGCTTCCATATCCTGAAAGAAGATTAGATTATTTAGCTGATGAGTTGTTTAAAATGGAACATGAACTTGAACATGCTAAACAATGGAAAAAAATGAGAGAAGCAATAGCTAATCCAGAAAAAACAACAGGACCTGTTTACTTGCAATTAAGGCAGGATTTAGCAAGATTAATTAGTTATAATGATTGGTCAAAATACCGATTTGGCGATGCGAAAAACGAAGATATTTACAAGAAAAATCACGATGAATTTATATATGAAATTGAAGCTGATAAAATGGGACTTGTTAGGGTTAGAACTTTACTTTCTGAATTAAACCCAACAATGTTTAGGGTTGGATATGGTAAATATGAAAGAGAAAAATTAGAACAAAAAACCCAACAATTAGAAAACTATGATAAAATTACTTGGAATCATAGCACAAACCCAAATAATGGAATGGTTAGTGCAAACTACAAAGCTTCAATGATGATTGATGCAACAATGTCGTTTGCTATGCAGCATCCACAGTTGTTAGAACAAATTTTTAAAGATTATCCATTTGTTTCACTAACACATAACCCTGATGGCAGTAAAAAATCTTTAGAACAAATTCAAACTGAATTTAGTCAAAAAATTGCAGAAGCAGATAATGGTTCGCTAGAAGGTTTTAACAAAGTTGCTAATTTAAAAACCTTGTATGAAACAGTTGTTGAAAGTGATGCTGTGTTAAGTTTTGAAAGATGTTTAGAAAATGCATTTAGTGTTAGTGCTAAAACAGAAGAATATACCACCAAAGGTGGAATGAAGGTTAAAAGCAGCAAATTCAGTTCAAAATATGCTATTTATGTTGCCAGAAAAAAATTAGAAGAACTTGCTGGTTATATTGAAACAGAAGATGTTAAAAGAATTGAAAAAATTTTAAAAGATTACGAAATGAAAGTTAAAGAAGCACAGTATGATGAAGGACGGGTTGATACTAGCACTTTAACAAAAGCAGAACAGTTAGAACATCGTAACGAAATGCAACTTTATTTAGATAAATTAGATTTGTTTAGATGGGTTGGTTTTAGTTTGCATGGTAATCGTGATTATAGGAGTGTTAAAACTGCTGAAAATGAAAAACTTTCAGCTGAAAGGGAAAAGTTGAGAAAGGCAAATGAAGTTTTACAAACTGTTTTCCCTGGGTTTACACCACAACCTGCTTATTATGAGTTTAATGAAACAGGCTCGGTACCTATTGAAACAGATAACATAACCGAAAAATTTATTGTTGCTAAAAGTTTTGAACAATTTAGAGCTAGTTATGTTAGGGTTTTTGATAAATTAAATCCGGAAGAAAAAATTCCGTTAGACACAATTAGAAGGGCAATTGAAACCGTTTATAATTTTCAATTAAAACCAGGTGATGTTGCAATGCTTGAAGAACAATTGAAAAATGGTGATTTAGAGCTTATTCCTAATATGTGTTCACAAAAAATTAAACCACAAGATTCAACAGCAGGGAAAAAATAAGTTTAATTTTAATTAAAATTAAATAGTAGGCAAGTGCCTACTATTTTTTTGTGTTTTTATTCGTTATAAAAATACCGTTATGCAATTTTATAAATTAATTTTTGCATAAATATACTTTTGTTTGGTTATTTTAACCATAAAAAGTGGTTAAAACATCAATAAAAATGCATAAAAATTAAATAAATGTCAAACTAGTGGTTAAAAGTGGTTGTAAGTGGTTAAAAAAATGTGTATAATTAAGTTGTAAATTGAAAGGAGTGTAACAAATGTTCTTTGGCGAATATTCTCATGCTCTTGATGAAAAGGGCAGAATAAGAATTCCATCAAAGTTAAAAGTTGGCTTAGGCGAATATGTTGCAACTAAAGGAGTTAATAATTGCATCTATATTTTTAGCAAAACTTACTTTGAAACAGAATTTTTAGAAAGTATTAATAGAATTTCGGCATATTCTTTAACTGGTCAAAATGCAGTTAGAGCAATTTTAAGTTCAACTTTTGAAATTGAAGAAGACAATCAAGGAAGATTTGTTCTACCTAACAGTTTGAAAGAGTTTGCTGGAATCACAAAATCCGTTGTTTCCGTTGGTGTGGGGAAACGAATTGAAATTTGGGATGAAGAAACTTGGAAAGAATATAACAGCAAAACAAGTTTTTTAGATGCCATTAAAGAATTAAATGGCAATGCAAACTAAAATGGAAAAACATGATTTTAATCACACACCGGTTTTACTTAATGAGTGTCTAGACGGTTTAAATATTAAACCAAGTGGAGTTTATGTTGATGGCACCATGGGTGGAGCAGGACATAGTTTACACATAGTGGAGAAATTAAAAAGTGGTAAACTAATTGGTATTGATAAAGATGACACTGCTTTGGCTGTTTGTAAAGAAAGGTTAAAGAATTTTGATAATGTTGTTTTTGTCAAATCGGACTTTAAAAACTTTAAAAACATAATGGAAAACCTAAACTTAAATGGAGTTGATGGAATTTTACTTGATTTAGGAGTTTCAAGTCATCAAATTGACACCCCTGAACGAGGATTTTCTTATAGGTTTGATGGTGCACTTGATATGCGAATGGATTATTCGCAAGGTATAACTGCTTACGATGTGGTTAATACTTATTCGGAAAGTGAACTGTCTAGAATAATTTATACTTATGGTGAAGAAAATTTTGCTAGAAGTATAGCAAGGAAAATTGTTGAAGCAAGAGGGGTTAAACCCATTGAAACAACAATGGAACTTAAAAACCTTGTTGAATCAGCAATTCCTAAAAAGTTTCATGGTGCAGGAAGCCCATGTAAAAAAACTTTTCAAGCAATTAGAATTGAAGTTAATGGTGAATTAGAAAATTTAGACACTGTTATTAAAGATATGGTTGAAAGGTTAAATAAGGGTGGCAGATTAGCAATTATAACATTCCATAGTTTAGAAGATAGAATTGTTAAAAATGTTTTTAAAGAACTAAGCACAGATTGTATTTGCGATAAAACAATTCCTATTTGTGTTTGCAATCATAAGGCAACAGTTAAGTTGGTTAACCGAAAACCTATTATTGCAACAAATAATGAATTAAAAGAAAATAAAAGAAGTTCTAGTGCAAAATTAAGAATAGTGGAAAAACTTTAAGTTTAATTTTTTAAAAGGAGGTAAGTAATATGGCTGGTTATAAAAGAGTTGTTTTAACAGAACAAGAAACAACAACACAAGTTGATAACAACTATCAACAAACCGATGTTCAAAAGCAAATGGACAAATTTGAATCTACTTACACTTCTAAAAAATTAAACGAATTATATAATCAATTTGATGCAATTACATTTAACGATGTTAACACATCAACAATTGTTAAAGAAAATGCAGTAGTTGCAACAAAATCTCAAGCAGATTTTAAAACCGTTGTTTATTTAACAACAGCCATAATTGTTACTTTGCTTTTAGCATTTTTGGCAATTTATAATATTTTTGTAATAAACGGTTTAAATTCTAGCATACAATTATTGCAAGAAGAAGTTACAGTGGCAGAAACTCAATTAAATGCCTTAAATAGTAATGAATTAACAGAAGAACAATTAAAAACATTAATTGCAAGTTCGTTATCTGGTAATTATCAAGATATTACAAGTAATGGGTTTGCTGATGTAACAATGTTAGAAACAACTTCTGGCACAACATATGATATTGAAACCAATTGGTTTGATGAATTTTGTAGCTTCTTAAGTAATGTTTTTGGGGGCTAGTTAAAGTTGTATAACAACTCAATATTTAGTTTACGAAAGAGATTATTAGCAGTTTTTATGCTTATAATCTCTATTTTTTTTGCCTTAATAATTAGGTTGTTTGTTGTTCAGGTTGTTCAATCGGAAAATTTAAAGAAAAAAGCATTAAGCCAGTGGCATAGGGATTTGCCTATTAATGCAAAACGGGGAACAATAACAGATTGTAGTGGATTAAATTTGGCAGAAAGTTATTCAAGCTATGATGTTTATGTTAGAGCAAGTATGGTAACCGAACCTGTTAAGGTTGCACAACTTTTAAGCCAAGTAATAGGGCTTAATTATGAAGATACTTTTAAAAAGGTTACAAACTTTGCAGTAAGTGAATCATTAATTAAAATGCAGCTAGATAATACTTTGGCTAAAAAAATAATAGAAGCAAATTTAAAAGGTATTATGCTTTCGGAAAATAATAAAAGATATTATCCGTATGGCGATTTGTTAACACAAGTTTTAGGTTTTACAACAATAGACAATGTTGGACAAACAGGTTTAGAACTTTATGCCGAAAAATACTTAAAAGGTGTTAACGGATATGCATTAGAGGAAAGTGATGTTAAAGGTGTTAAAATAGATAACACATTAAGTACATATATTCCAGCAATAGATGGTTGTAATTTAACTTTAACCATTGATGTAAATATTCAGCAAATTGTTGAAACGGCACTAACTGTTTTGTGTGCAGAGCAAATGCCCAAAACAGCAACTGCAATTGTTATGAATCCTAACAATGGTGAAATTTTAGCTATGAGCACAAAACCTAGTTTTGACTTAAATAGTCCACCAAGAAATAATATTACAAATTTATTAAATTGTTCCAGAAATTTAAGTATTGTTGATGTGTATGAGCCAGGTTCAACCTTTAAGGTTTTAACCACTGCAACAGCCATTGAAGAAAAAGTTACTAATCCTAACGAAGGTTTTTATGACCCTGGTTACAGAATTGTTGATGGTGAAAAAATTAAGTGTTGGAAGCTGATAGGACATGGTCAACAAACCATGACAGATGGTTTGTGTAATAGTTGCAACAGTGTGTTTGTAGATTTGTCGTTAAGGTTGGGAACAAACACAATGTACGAATATTTTAATAAGTATGGTTTTGGTGAAAAATTAGGTGTTGATTTTTTAGGTGAAGCAAGTGGAATTTTAATGAATAAAACAGCAGTTAAAAAAGTTGACCTTGCCAGAATGGGTTTTGGTCAGGCAGTAGCTGTTAGTCCAATTCAATTAATAAATTCAATTTGTAGTGTAATTAATGGTGGAAAACTTTATAAGCCATACTTTATTAAAGAAATTAAAGATGTAAATGGTAGGGTTGTTGCTAGAAATAATCCAACTGTTTTAAATGAAACCATATCGGAAAACACAAGTAAAATAATTAGAGAAATGCTTGAAAAAGTTGTTACGAAAAGTAATGCAATAAATGCTTTTATTCCAGGGTATAGAGTAAGTGGAAAAACAGGCACAAGTCAAAAATATGAAGGTGGAAAAATAGTTCCTAAATATGTTTCTTCTTTTGTTGGTGCATATCCAGCTGATAAACCCGAGTATGTTGTTTTAGTTATTGCAGATGAACCATCTGCTGGAAATTATTTTGGGTCGGTAGTTGCAACTCCATATGCTAAATTAATTTTTGAAGGGATAATAAACTATAAGGGTGATAAACCACTAGATAGTTTAAATCAGGATAAAATGCTGATGGAAAGAAATATTGAACTTCCCAATTTGGTTGGTTTAAGTTTAACCGAAGCTGTAACTAAACTAACAAGTTTAGGGTTGCAATATGAAATTCAAAACGAAGGCGAAATTGTGCTAAATCAAACACCTGCACCTAAAATAAAAACATTTAAAAATGGCATTGTAATATTAACAACATAAAATAATAAAAAGATAATAAAATGTAAAATTATAAATGTTTTACATTTTATTTTTTGTCGTTTTTTATAATAACCAACATCTTAAATTTAATACCGTATTAACATATAAAAAATTAAATTTATAGGTGGTTTAAATATGCAACTATCAAGTGTTTTAAAAGGTGTTGAACAAACTAAACAGTGTTGTGATTTTTCGCTTGAAATTACAGGTGTTTCCTTTAATTCTAAACAAGTAAAAAGGGGTGATGTTTTTGTTTGTTTAAAAGGTAAAACCAATGGAAATAATTATGTTCAGGAAGCAATTTTAAATGGTGCTGTGTGCATTGTTTCGGAAGATAATTTAAATGTTGAATTGCCTTGTGTTGTGGTTAAAAACAGCCGAATTGCATTAAGCCAAATATGTAAAAATTTTTATAATAATGCTGTTGATAGTTTAAAAGTTATAATGGTTACAGGCACAAATGGTAAAACCACAACAAGTTATTTAATTTACAACATTTTAAAACATAATAACATTAATTGTGCATTATTTGGCACTAATGGTATATTTTATGACAACAAACAATTGTATTACGGGTTAACAACTCCTGATCCAACTGATTTGCATTTTTGGTTTGAGCAGTTAAAAATTTTAAATGTTACACATGTTGTAATGGAAGTTAGTGCTCATGCAATTAAGCTAAATAAACTATATGGAATTAAAGCTGAACAAATAATTTTTACAAACTTAACTGAAGAGCATTTAGATTATTTTTTAACAATGGAACAATATGCAAACACTAAATTAAATTTCATTAATTCTGCTAACACAAAACTTGCAATTACTAATGTTGATGACAGTTATGGAATTAAACTTTTAAAGGGTGATGTTCAAACAATTTCTTATGGTTTATCTTTTCCGTCCGACACCTTTGCTTTAAACATTTCAAATAGCATTTCTGGACTTAATTTTTATGTTAATGTTATGGATGAAATTATACAAATTAAAAGCAGTTTAAGTGGGCTTTATAATGTATATAATTTAATGGCTGCAATTACTAGTGCACACTGTTTAGGAGTTAGTGTAAACAACATTAAAACTGCCATTGAAAAAACAAAATTAATACCTGGTAGGTTTAATAAATTTTATTTAGATTTAAACAAATTAGTTGTTGTTGATTTTGCTCACACACCCGATGGTTTTGAAAAAGTGCTTTCTGAACTTAAACAATTTAGAAGTGGTAAAATTATTGTTGTGTTTGGTTGTGTTGGATATAGTGATACGGAAAAAAGAATTAATATGGGAAGGGTTGCTAGTAAATATTCTAACGAAATTGTTTTAACAACCGACAATCCTAATTTTACAAATTTTACTGATATTTGTGATGATGTGGTTAAAGGTGTTTCTGTTCCTTATAAGTTAGAGTTTGATAGGAAGGTTGCAGTTAGAAATTCGTTTATGAATTTGAAGGAAAATGAAACTTTGGTTTTGTTGGGTAAAGGGTGTGAAACTACAAACCTAATTAATGGTGAGTTAATTGCTTATTCCGATTTAGATGAAGTTGAAAATTGTATTAAGGAATTTTATTCGGTTAAAAAAGGAGATAGAATTGACGAGAACATTATATAGTTTTTTAGTTGGATTTTTTATTTCGGTTGTTTTGTTACCTGTTGTTATTAAACTTATAAACAAACTAAAAGGTTCGCAACCAATTTTGAATTATGTTGAAGCACATTCAAATAAATCTGGAACTCCAACAATGGGTGGCATAATATTTTTATTTAGTTCAGTGATTTGTTTTTTTATTTTTTATGCTAATCATAATTATTTGGCACTAGTTTGTTTAGCTTGTTTGGTAGCTTATGGTTTGCTTGGATTTTTAGATGATTTTATTAAAGTTAGATTTAAAAATAATTTGGGTTTAAAACCTTATCAAAAAATTGTTGGACAGGTTGGCATAGCTGTTTTAGTGGCTTTGTTTATTTATGTTGGTGGTTTGGTTGGTGGAAAGGTTTTATTATTACCATTTTCTAATTTTGAATTAGATTTAGGTTGGTTTATTGTTCCGTTTGTAATATTTGTTTTTATTGCAACAACAAATGCTGTAAATTTAACCGATGGTTTAGATGGTTTGGCTGGTGGTGTTAGTTTTGTGTTTTTTATTGGATTTATAGTTATTTTAAATAATTATATTTCAGGTTTAGAATATTTGGGTGAAAACCCAATGCTTATAGCAGAATTAAAAAATGTTATGTGTTTAGTTGGTGCAGTTGCTGGAATTGTTTTGGCATTTTTATGTTTTAATTCGCACCCTGCAAAAGTTTTTATGGGCGACACAGGTTCTCTTGCCTTGGGTGGGTTTATTGCAGCAATTTGTTCGGTAACAAAAATGTATTTGTTAATTCCTGTTTTAGGATTAATGTTTGTTTTATCGGCAGTAAGTGTAATTTTGCAAGTTGTTTATTTTAAGGCAACCAAAAAACGAATTTTTTTAATGGCACCCTTGCATCATCATTTTGAGAAAAAGGGAAGTTATGAAACTAAAATTGTAACCATATATATAGTAATAACACTAATTTTATGTATTAGTGCTATTGCTTTTGGTGTGTAAGGAGCTAGGTTATGTTTAAATATAAAAATGTTTTAATTTATGGTTATGCTGCATCTGGTAAAGCAGTTGAAAGGGTTTTAATTGAAAAAGATGTTAATTACAAAATTTATGATGATAATATGCGATTGGGTGGTGGAAAATATTTGTTTCAATTAAAAAAATCAGATGTTAAAAAGTTTGATTTAATTGTAATTTCGCCAGCAGTTTCAATTTTTAATAAAATTATTAAATTTGCTGAAAATGAAGGTGTTAGGGTTATTTCGGAATTGGAATTTGGTTATTTAATTTGCCCATATCCAATAATTGCAGTAACAGGAACAAATGGCAAAACAACAGTAACTAAAATGCTGGAACATTGTTTAAATAATTCGGGTTTATCTGTTAAAGCATTAGGTAATGTTGGTGAACCGTTAAGCGAAGTGGGTAACTATGAAAAATTAGATTATGTAATATGTGAAGTTAGTTCGTTTCAGTTGGAAGCAACCTATAAATTTAAACCACAAATAGGAGTTTTGTTAAACATTGATTGCGACCATTTAGATAGACATAAAACTTATGAAAACTATGTTAATTTAAAAATTAGTTTGTTTAAAAATTGCAATAGTGAAAACTATGCTGTAATTAATAATGAACCAGAAATTTTAAATGGGTTAAAAAATACAGCAACAAAAAAGATTGTTTTAAACGATAATTGCGAACTTAATAAAGATTACATTTTATTTAACGGCGAAAGGGTTTGCAATGTTAAAGATTTAAAGCATTCTACATATTTAACAAATATTTTAGCTGTTGTTTCGGTATTAAAACTTGTTGGTGTTGAAAATAGTAAAATTATTGATGGTATAAACAGTTTTAAAGGTTTAAACCATAGGTTAGAGTTTATTGATAAGGTTAATAATGTAGAATTTTATAATGATAGCAAAGCAACAAACCCACATGCAACATTGGGTGCAGTTTCTAGGTTGAACAGCAAGCAAAACATAACTTTAATGCTTGGTGGAAGTAATAAAAATTTTGACTTTGAAAGTTTAATTAATAAACTGCCTAACAATGTAACTAAAATAGTTGCTTTTGGTAATTGCCGAAAAAAGATTTTTAAAGCAGCAAAACAAAAAATAAACACTGTGCAGTGTTTAAATTTAAAAACAGCATTTTTAACTGCTGTTAAACAAACAAAATCGGGTGGGGTGGTGTTGCTTTCACCAGCATGTGCTAGTTTTGATGAGTTTAATAGTTATGCTGAAAGGGGAAATTTATTTAAAACACTTGTAAATGAAATTAAAATTGTTAATTATGGTGAAAATTGTGGTGAAGTATGCTAAAAGTTTTTAAAAAGAATTGTGTTTTAATTACTTGTGTTTTCTTGCTTATTTCGTTGGGTGTTTTGTTTATTTATTCGGCATCAAGTTATTCGGCATTAAATAACTATAACGATAGTTTTTATTTTGTTAAAAAACAATTGTTTGGTGTTTTTGCTGGTTTTTTGGTTATGATGTTTTTTATAAATTTTAATTATCATAATTTTTTAAAATTAAAATGGGTTGTTATAGTTGTTTCCGTTGTGTTACTTTTGCTGGTTTTTATTCCGGGGCTTGGTAAAAACAACTACGGTGCTAATAGATGGATAACAATTGCCGGAATTAGTTTGCAAAGTAGCGAAATTGCAAAGTTTGGTTTTGTTATTTTTACTGCTTGTTATTTATCTAAAAACTTTAAAAAAATAAAAACAATTTTAGGAATAATTCCCATTTTGGCTGTGGGTGGAACAATTTGTTTGTTAATTTTGTTAGAACCTAATTTAAGTGTTACTTTGTGTGTTGGAATGGTAATGCTTATTATGCTTGTTGTTGGTGGAATTAGAGCAAAACATTTTTTACTTTTATTAATTCCTGCCATATTAATTGTACCTGTTTTAATAATTATTGAACCATATAGGTTACAAAGATTAATGGCTTTTATTGACCCATGGGCAAGCCCAAAAGAAGAAGGTTTTCAATTAATTCAAAGTTTATATGCTTTGGGTAGTGGGGGCTTGTTTGGTGTTGGATTATTCAATTCAAGGCAAAAATATTTATTTCTTCCTTTTAGTGAATCCGATTTTATATTTAGCATAATTGGTGAAGAGTTTGGTTTTGTTGGAACTGTTTTAATTATTTTAATTTATGCTGTTGTAATTTGGAAAGGAATTAAAATATCATTAAGGGCTTGTGATAGATTAGGTTGTTATATGGCTGCTGGAATAACTAGCATTATTGCTGTTCAGTTGTTAATTAATATTGCAGTTGTAACAGGTAGCATTCCGCCAACAGGAATACCACTTCCGTTTATGAGTGCAGGTGGCACTAGTTTAATGGTGTTTATGGGTGCAGTTGGCATATTACTTAACATTTCAAAAGGGGAAGAACAAAACTTAAATAGAGTTAATGTTTTTAAAAATTTAAAAGTTAAACAAAATAAAAAAGTTTTAAAAGGGGCAAACTAAAAATGCCTCTTTTTTTATTTATATATATAAATAAGTTTGACAAAAGTTGCCGGGGGGGGTAGTATTAGGTTAAGGTGTTAAAACATTAGTTTTAATCAAATAAAAAATAGGGAGAATAAAATGGCAAAAGATAAAAACAAAAAACCTTTTAATGTTTTAAGCAAAAAAGGTTTTGCAACACTTGCACTTGCTAGTGTTATGGTTGCTAGTCCATTTATGCTTGCAGGTTGTGGTGAAGCAGGTCCTAAAGGTGATGCAGGAAACAACGGTAAAAGTGCATACGAACTTGCAGTAGAAAATGGATTTACTGGTACCGAAGCCGAATGGTTAGATAGCCTAAAAGGTACTAACGGTACTTCTAGCTACACACACATAAAATATGCTGATTCAATGCCTGATGAAGATTCAGATATTTTAGCGAGTGGAACGGGCGATTACATTGGTATTTATGCTGGTCCAAGTGTAATAGCACCTACTAACTATACTGCTTATAGTTGGTATAAAATTAAGGGTGAAAATCCTGAAATAACCTACGATAAAAATGGATACATTGTTGTTGATGGAGTAAAAACAGATGTTTGTTTGTATCCTACCGAGGTTTCTTTTCCTTTCAATTTAAATTCAACAACCTATGCTAGTTATAAATACGAATTTAAACAAGCAAATGCTTTAGGTGCTTCTAGCTCTACAAGGATTTCACTTTGGTTTGATTACAAATTTAAAGCGGGCACACAATTTAAATGTGTAGGCGATGATACCAAATACAAAATGGGTTTACTTATCTCTCGTGATGGTGTTAATTTTGATTCTAGTAAAAACCCTCATATTGCAGAAGATACTGGTTGGATTAATAGTTCTTCAGCAACGGGTAATTACAACAATGGCAGCGGCCCAGTAGCACACCCATACGATGCAACAACAAAAACCCTAACTTTAGCCGTAGATTCATATGTAAGAATTGGTTTTGCTACAACAAGTGATGCAGCTATTTCAATAGCTAACTTTAACTGGCAAAATTATATTGAAATTACCGGGTATTGTTTAGAATATGATAAAATTATAAATGTAACAACTGGCGAAATTCCTACTCAAGTTGGCAATTATGGTATGAATGCAGTTGCACACAGAGGTGCATCTACCGAAGCTCCAGAAAACACACTTATTGCATATAAAATTGCAAAAGAACGGGGCTTTACAATGGCAGAATGTGATGTTACATTTACTAAAGATGGAATTGCTGTGTTATTACACGATGACACAATTAACAGAACATCTGATGGAACTGGTAATATTAGGGATTTAACACTTGCCCAAGTTAGACAATACGACTTTGGTAGTTGGAAAGGTACTGAATTTGCTGGAACACAAATTCCTACATTTGAAGAATTTATTAGATTATGTAAATATATTGATATGCATCCATATATTGAAATTAAGAGCGGTGCTTCACAAGCGGAAGTTGAAAGTTTGGTTGCTACTGTAAAAAAATACGGTATGTTAGATAGAGTTACTTGGATTTCTTTTGAGTTTAGTGCTATACAATATGTTAAAAATGTGGATGACACTGCTAGACTTGGCTATTTAGCAGCACCAATTACTGAAGCTAAAATAACTGAACTAAAATCTTTAAGAACCGGTAAAAACGAAGTGTTCTTTAGTGCAGATAACACAAAAGTAACCGAAGCACTTATTGAACGATGTATTGAAGAAAAAATTCCACTTGAAGTTTGCACAGTTGATAATGTTGACACCATTACAAACCTACATCCTTACATTACAGGTGTTACAAGTAACGATAAAATTGCTGGTCAGCTTTTATACGACAAATATAAAAATTAAAAATATTATTAAAAATTGATATAAAATCAAGGAAAATGGAGATATATTATGGCAAAAGATAAAAACAAAAAACCTTTTAATGTTTTAAGTAAAAAAGGTTTAATGACACTTGCTATTGCTGGTGTTATGGTTGCTAGCCCATTTATGCTTGCAGGTTGTGGTGAGGCTGGCCCTAAAGGTGATGCGGGAAACAATGGTAAAAGTGCTTACGAACTTGCAGTTGAAAATGGTTTTACTGGAACAGTGCAAGAATGGCTAGACAGCCTAAAAGGAGCAAATGGAGCATCAAGTTTTACACATGTAAAATATGCAAATGAAATGCCTGATGAAGATGCAGACATTTTAGCATCAGGAACAGGTGAATACATTGGTATTTACAATGGAACAAGTGAAACAGCACCTACAAACTATAATGCTTATACATGGCACAAAATTAAAGGTGATACACCAAGCATTGCTTTTGATGGCGAAGGATTTATTATTCTTGATGGTGTAAAAACTGATATTTGTATTTATGATGCAGAAATTGAACAAGAATTTGTATATAATGCAGCAACTTATTCTAATTATGAATATGTAAAGAAACAAGGTAATGCTTTAGGTGCTGTTGACGGTATGACTCCTAAGAGAACATCTATTTGGTATCCTTATAAATTCAAAGCTGGTACAACATTTAAGTGTGTTGGTGATGATGTAAACTATCAATATGGTTTCTCTATTTCAGCTGATGGTGAGCATTTTGCTTATACTACTTCACCTGGTTTGGCTGAAGATACTGGCTGGATTTCTAGCACAAAACCATCAGGAGACTTAAACCTTGGTGCTGATGCAGGTAATAGTATAGTAAGACATCAATTTAATGCAACCACAAAAACTTTAACTCTATCAAGAGATTCTTATGTAAGAATTAACTTTAGAACTCCAGCTGATGGAGCAATTACATATACAACTCAAGAATGGGAAAAATATTTTGAAATTAATGGTTCAATTTTAGTTGATTCCGGTACAGTTCATATTACACCTGATAAATCAGACGAAGTTAATAGTTATGGTATGAATTCAATTGCCCTTATGGGTTATTCTGCCGAAGCTCCGGAAAACACACTTTCTGCAGTTAGATTAGCTCATGAAAAAGGATTTGATATGGTTTCATGCGATGTGTCGTTTACTAGCGATGGAGTTGCCGTGTTATTACACGATGACGAAATTGACAGAACATCTGATGGAACAGGTAATATTTCAGAAATGACACTTGCCCAAGTTAAAGAATTTGACTTTGGTTCTTGGAAATCTGCTGCATATGCCGATGAAGAAATTCCTACATTTGAAGAATTTATTAAAGTATGTAAATATATGGCAATTCACCCTTACATTCAAGTTAAGAGCAGTGCAACACAAGCAAACATTGAAAGTTTAGTTACAACTGTGTTCAGAAGCGGAATGTTAAATAAAGTTACTTGGGTTTCTTCTGATATTGATGTTTTAACAGCTATTAATCAATTAAATGCTAAAGCAAGATTAGGATATGCAACTGAAACTATTACAACTGATCAAATTGCAGAATTAAAAGCTTTAAAATCAGAAACAAATAGTGTGTTCTTCTATGCTGATAATGCTCGTTTAATTGTTTCTGTTGTTGATACTTGTATCGCAGAATCCCTTCCAATTGAAGTATATGGTGCTAATGAAGTTGCGGACATTGAAAACTTACACCCTTACATTACAGGTGTTGCAAGCCCAGATAAAGTTGCTGGACAAATTTTATATGATAAATATATGGGATAAAACCATAAACAATAAACCTATAAAAAAAGAGTGGAACTTTTCCACTCTTTTTTATTT
>JAZNIS010000015.1:0-5935 GCA_045577635.1 Clostridia bacterium | reverse complement strand
TTGATGCTAATGGTATCGTTTCTGTTAGTGCAAAAGATTTAGGCACAAACAAACAACAAAGCATTACAATTACTGCTTCATCTAACTTAAAAGAAGAAGAAATTGATAAAGCTGTTAAAGAAGCCGAAGCTCATGCTGAAGAAGATAAAAAGAGAAAAGAATTAGTAAATCTTAAAAATGAAGCCGATAATTTAGTATTCGCTCTTGAAAAAATGTTAAAAGAAAACGGCGATAAAATTAGTGCAGAAGATAAAGAAAAACTAGAAAAATCAATTGAAAAAGCAAAAGAACAATTCAAATCAGACGATGCTGACACAATTAGAAAAGCAATGGAAGAATTAAGTAAAGAAAACGAACCTATTGTTACTAAACTATATCAAGCAGCACAAGAAAAAGCTCAAGCTAACAATACTCAAAACGGTTCTGATGAAGTAATTGTTGAAGATCCTGATAAAAAGTAAAATAAACAATTTTAACTTTAATTGTTAGGTTAATAAAATTATGTTAGGCGAAAGTGGATTTAACTGCTTTCGTCTAATAAATTATTAAGTAAATTTATAAGGAAAGTTATTGTGGCAAAAAATTATTACGATATTTTAGGTTTGTCTAAAAATGCTAGTGCTGATGAGATTAAAAGTGCCTATCGTAAAATGGCAAAAAAATATCATCCAGATGTTAATAAGGAAGAAGGTGCTGCTGAAAAATTTAAGGAAGTTAATGAAGCTTACGAGGTTTTAAGCGATCCAACTAAAAAAAGCAACTACGATAATTATGGTAGTGCTTCTGCTCCTAATCCAAACGATTTCTTTGGTGGAGCTGGTGGTGGATTTGGTGGCGGCTTTGGATTTGGTGGTCTAGACGATTTGTTTAATATGTTTAGTGGTGGTTTTGGTGGTTCTCATCAAAGGGCTAATGCACCTGTAAACGGTTCTGATATTGAGTTAAGAATGAATTTGTCTTTTGAAGAAGCTGTTTTTGGTTGTGAGAAAGAAATTTCTGTAAGCAGAATTGAAAATTGTTCGCATTGTAATGGCACAGGTGCTAAAAATGGTACAAAATTTACAACATGTTCCGAATGTAATGGAACAGGTTCTGTGTCATTTACCGAAAATACAATTTTAGGTAGAGTTGTTAGAACAGGTATTTGTAAAAACTGTAACGGCACAGGTAAAAAGATTATTGAAAAATGTGAACACTGTAACGGTGATGGTTATAGTAAAGTAAATAAATCTATTTCATTAAAAGTTCCTGCTGGTGTTGATGATGGTCAAATTTTAACTATGCAAAATGGTGGAAATGCAGGAATTAGGGGTGGCAGAAACGGTGATTTACACATTCATATAACTGTTAAGGAGCATAAACTGTTTGTTAGAGATGGTTGTGATTTAAATTTAAAATTATATGTTCCATTTAGTTTACTTTTAACTGGTGGTGAAGTTGAAATTCCTTTAACAAAAGGTACAACAACCATCAAAATTCCAGAACTTACACAAAGTAACACAATATTTAAATTAAAAGGTAAGGGTATTAAAAATCTAAAATCAAACTCTTACGGAAACATTAATGTTACAATTGTTGGAGAAGCTCCTAAAACTTTAAATAAATCTACTAAAAAATTATTGCAAGAACTTACAAAAGAATTAGACGATAACGATTTTAGTAGATATAAATCATATTTAAAAGATTTAAAAAATTTAGATTAGTGCAGTTTGCATTAATCTTTTTTTTAATAAAAATTTTTTATGATATTTAGTAAAAATTTTAATAACCTTTATAATTTTATCTTTGTAATATTTTACTATTTATAATATAATTACAAAAAACAAAGGGGTAAATTTATGGCACAAAAAAATGAAGTTTTGGGAATAGTTATGGCAGCACTATTTGGTTTAATTGGCTGTGTTTTGTGGGGTGTGCTATATTACTTTGAAGTAATTGCAGGCCTTGCAGCATATTTAATCATTTTCCTTGCAGGTGTTGGCTACAAAAAATTTGGCAAACTAAATTTCTTTGAGAAAAAACATTATTTAATTATTGTTGCAATTTCATTAATTGAACTTATTTTAACATTTTTAATTTGTTATGGTATTATGGTTCAAGAAGTTTATGCTGGTTTTGGTGAAACTATTGGTTTGTTTGATGGTATTAAAGAAATGTTTGTTTTAGCATCTTCTAATCCAGAATTGCAAGCTGCAATTATTTCAGATATTATTTTTAGTTTAGTATTTATGCTTATTGGAGTGTTCTCTTACATTAAAATTGAAAAGAAACAAAAACAAAAATTTTTACTACTTCAACAAGTTCAAGGAACACAAAATGTAACACCAGGTGCAACAGTAACACCTTATGTTGATGAAAATAGTGTTCAACAAAACAATAATCAAAATAGTCAATAAATAAAAATAAAAAAGGAAAGCAATAATGGCTTTCTTTTTTTACAAAAAAAAGATGTTAGTTCCTTTTTGTAAGTTGCTAACATCTTCCTGATTAAAGTGTCTTTTTATAGTAGACATTATTATTATAGAATTTTATTTTAGTTTTGTCTATTAATTTTACCTTGTTAATTTTTAATCTATTGTTAAAATACGGTTTAATTAATTTTATTTATGTGTTAAAATTATTGTATGAAAACATTTTTTGTAAACGAAGTAAATTCAAATAAAATTCAATTAACAGGTGATGAGCATAACCATTTAAAAAATGTTATCCGTCTTACCGTTGGCGATAAAGTTAAAGTTGTTTGTGGTGATGACTTTAATTATTTTTGCGAAATAACCGAAATAAATAAAAACAATTCTGTTTTAACTGTTGAAGAAAAGGTTTTAAACACAGCTAACCCAAAAACCAATTTAACTTGCTATATGGCACTTATTAAAAACGATAATTTAAGTTTAATTGTTCAAAAGTTAACCGAACTTGGTTGTTCAACTTTTATTCCGTTTGAAAGCCGCTACACAGTTAATAAGGATAAGGGTGCAAAGGCAGATAAACTATCGGTCATTACTCAACAAAGTTTAAAACAATGTGGCAGAAGCAAACCAATGACTGTTTTGCCAACACAAAAACTTTTAAATTTAAAAGATATGTTAAGTAAACACGATTTAATTATTTTTGCTAACGAAACCGAAAAAAGTTTTTCGTTAAACGAAGCTTTAAATAAAAATAATTCTGCTAAAAATATTGCAATTATTATAGGTTGCGAAGGTGGTTTTGAACAAACTGAAATTGATTATTTAATTAATAATGGTGCTGTTAGTGTTAGTTTGGGTTCAAGAATTTTAAGGGCAGAAACAGCTGCAATTATGCTTTCTTCAATAATATTAAATCATTTTAAGGAGTATGAATAAAATACTATGCAAAATGTTGAAAAAGTAAGCAAAAAAGCTTGTTTAATAAGTTTGGGTTGTAAGGTTAATAAATATGAAATTGAATGTATGGCTAACATATTAAGTAAAAATGGTTGGCAGGTTTCTTTAAAACAAGAAGTTGCCGATTTGTATGTTGTTAACACCTGTGCAGTTACAAACGAAGGCGAAAAAAAATCCAGACAATATATTGCTAAACTTATTAAACTTAATCCAACCGCAAAAATTGTTGTTTGTGGTTGTGCTAGCCAAAACAATTTAGAACAATTTAAAAAACCTAATGTTATTTCAATTATAGGAAACGAAGGGAAAGAGCATATTTTAAAGTTAATTGAAAATGCAGAAATTAAACGATATGATTTTCCAACCGAATTTAACGAAAAACTATGTAATCCAATAAAATCTAAAACCAGAGCATATATTAAAGTGCAAGATGGTTGCAACAACTTTTGTTCTTATTGCTTAATTCCTTATGTTAGGGGCAGAAGTAGGTCCAGAAATTTTGATGCCGTAATAAAAGAGGCAACTATGCTTTCTAAACAAAGTGCCGAAATTGTTGTTACAGGTATAGATTTAAGTTCATATAAGGTTGATGGAAAACTGTTTTTGGGTGAATTAATTAATTCGTTAAAGGATTTACCTTGCAGGGTTAGATTGGGTAGTTTAGAAGTTGGTGTTATTACTGAACCATTTTTAAAGTTGCTTACTCAAACAAAAAACTTTTGTCCACATTTCCATTTAAGTTTGCAAAGTGGTTGTAATCAAACCTTATTAAGAATGAACAGGCACTATAAAACAAACGAATATTTAGAAAAGGTTGAACTTATTAGAAAGTATTTTCCAACTGCAAACATTACAACCGATGTAATTGTTGGTTTTTTAGGTGAAACCGATGAAGAGTTTAACGAAACAAAAGAAACCTGTTTAAAAGCAAGGTTTGGTGCTATGCACATTTTCCCTTATTCAAAACGAGAAGGAACTGTTGCTTCAAAACTAACAATTCCAGCTCCTAGTGGTAATGTTGTTAAAAATAGAGTTGCCGAACTTAATAAAATTAGAGATGAATTAAGCATAAATTTTTACAACAGTTTAAAAGGTTTAACTTTTAATATGTTAGTTGAAGAAAAGGAAGAAGATTATTTTGTTGGTTTTACTGAAAATTATGTTAAAGTTTATGTTGAAAACCAATTAACCGAAAATGAAATTGTTAAGGTTGAAATGCTTGAACCTTTTAAACAAGGTATGAAAGCAAAAGTTATTAAATAGGAGTTATTTTTATGAGTGAAAATTGTATTTTTTGTAAGATAATTAATGGTGAAATTCCTAGTTCTAAAATTTATGAAGATGAATTTACATATGCCTTTTTAGATATTTCTGGTGATTTTTATGGGCACACTTTGGTTGTTCCAAAATCACACTATAAAAATGTGTTAGATTGCAAACCAGAAACATTACAAGCAGTAATAAACACTGTTCAAAAAATAAGCCAACACTACACACAAAATTGTGGTTTTACAGGTGTTAATATTTTCAATAATTCAGGTGAATCAGCCGAACAAAGTGTTCCGCATTTACATTTTCATATTGTTCCACGAATTGCAGAAGATAAATATCATGTTTCACCTACAAACGAAACTACAAAATTTGATTTGACGGAAGTTAAATCTAGGTTGGAAGTTAAGTAATTTTAAATTATAAATTGCAATAATTTTCGCTTTTTCTCTTGACTTTATTGTGTTTTATGAGTATTATATTACCAGAATTTTAATATAAGTGGGTGAATAATTAATGTCAACAGTTAGAGTTGGTGAAAACGAAAATGTTGAAAGTGCTATCAAAAGATTTAAAAGAAAATGCCAAAAAGATGGCATTATCGGCGATCTTCGTAAACATGAAGCATACGAAAAACCAAGTGTAAAAAGAAAAAAGAAAACTAAAGCTGCTATTAAAAGAAACAAAAAAAATAGCCGTGGTTAATTAGTAAAAAACAAGGATAGTTAATTCTATCCTTGTTTTTTTGTTGTTATTCAATAATTTCTTCATATAGTTTGATTTCTAATCTTTTGCATGAAATTCTTTTCTAATTCTTGTCGTAAAATCACGAATTATCACTAGTTTTGTTAATTGAAAAGCAAACATATTTTGTTTGCTTTTTTCTTTTATTTTTTACTGTTAAACTCATTAATAATTAATTTTAAGGAGCAATTTTTTATGGGAAACAACAATTTAAAAAGTATGGCTTCAATTGCAAAAGAACGATTGCGAAAGGGGTTATATACAAATGCAGAAAAAATAAAAGCTAAAAATGCTATGAATGTTAATAGCTACTTTATTAAAAATTTTAATTCAATGAAAAAATTAAATAGTCAAATTGAATTTGTAACAATTTCTAATGAAATTGATGAGCAGTTTGTAAATAAGGTTTATTCTATTTTAAATAGTGATATAGATATTTATAATCCAATTGGAAGGTTGGTTGATGCCGATGTATTTAATAAGTTATCTGATATTGAAAAACAATCCTATATTTTAAACCTTGCCGATAAGTATAATAAAATTAAGGAAGAATA
>JAZNIS010000014.1:0-3491 GCA_045577635.1 Clostridia bacterium | reverse complement strand
ATGTTGTTTTATGTTTGGTTATTGTTGTTTGGACAATATTTAGTAAGTATGAAATTCTAGAAGTTTTTTCTTCAATATCGTCGTTTAAACAATTTATTATTCTGTTCTAGTATTAATTCCTTTAATAATTGAAGTTTGTTATTTAATTAATCCAAACAATTTACACTCAAAATTGTTAGAAATTTCTTTATTAATTTTAAGTGTTTTGCTGGGTGCTTTATTAATATTTTTTAACAAAAAAAATAAGCAAATTGCATTAAAATTATGTTTAGTTTTTAATGTTGTTTTATGTTTGGTTATTGTTGTTTGGACAATATTTAGTAAGTATGAAATTCTAGAAGTTTTTTCTTCAATATCATCGTTTAAACAATTTATTTTATCAACAAAAGAAAAGGGAATGCTTATTTATGTTTTAATACAGTTTTTACAGGTTTTATTCGTTCCAATTCCTTCAATGATTATAACATTAACAGGTGTTGCAATTTACGGGCCATTGTTAGGTTCAATTTTATGTACCATTGGTGTTTTGTTGGGTTCCTATTTCTCATTTTTATTAGGTAAATTATTGGGATTTAAAATTGTTTGTTGGGTTTCGGGTAAACAAAATGCAATTAAATATGCTGAAATTATAAATAATAGAGGAAAGTTTTTTTTAATAATCGCATTTTTATTGCCATTATTTCCAGATGATATTTTATGCTTGATTGCTGGTATAACCACAATGAAGTTTAAACATTTTTTTTGGATAGCTTTAATTACTAGACCTATTGGAGTTATTTGTATGAGTTTCTTTGGTGGTGGTTACATTATTCCATTTACTGGTTGGGGATTGTTTGTTTGGCCATTTATTTTAATATTTGCAATAGTTGCAGTTGTGCTTTTAACAAAATATCAACCACAAATTGAGGAGTGGATTTTATCAAAATTCTTAAAATTAAAAAACAAAAAAGCCGCTTAAAACGGCTTTTTTTTAATACATTTTTTTACTATATAAAACTATTCTATAAATTAAAGGTGTTACAACAAAGTTGATTGATAAAACTATTGGCAATAACAATTTTGTTGAAAATAATGTTACATTTGCATTGTTTAATCCTGCAAATGTATTTAAAGCATATGTAAGTGCACAGGTTGTTAAAAATAGTAATATTCCAAATAATAATGAGTATGAAAGTTTAAATGTGTTATTTTTTCTTTTATCTGGTGCAATAATATAGGGGATTAAGCAAATTACTAAAAAAATTGCACTAAATCCGTATGCTATCCAATAATAAACATAGTCATTAATATAAAGCAATCCTTGAGATTTTAAAGTGAAGAGTAGGGTAGATATTTGTAATAACATTAACACAAACATAAATATTCCGTATCTCATTCTTGCTTTGTTTACTAGTAAAAAGTTTGTTTCTTTTTCTACATCATCAACTTCGGTGATATAAGGTTTAAATTTAAAACCTTCAGCTTCAAAGTTTGATCTGTCTTTTGGTTTAATGTTGTAATTTTGAGTTTGTGTAACCGCTTCTTCAATTACAGATGTTGGAATTTCTTCTTCTGAATCATAATCATAGTTATAGTTTGGAGCAACATCTTCTTGATTTTCTGTAGCTAGTAAATCGCCTAAAATGTTTTTATAGTCAATTTCTGGCTCTTCATTTTGTGTTTGTTCAGCAGTTTTTTGATTTATAATTTCGTTGAATTTTTCATTAAACTTTTTGTTTTTTATTTCTCTTTCTTGTTCTGATAATTCTTCAGAATAATTGTTTTTTTCTGGTTTAGGAGCTTGTCTAATAACAGGGTCTTTATAATCAATTCTTGCACCAACATTATCAAATATTTTTTGTTCTTTATTTTTTTCTTTGGTTGGTTCTGCCATTTTTAAAATGCCAAACTCATCCATTACAACTTGGTTTTTAATTGGTGCTATTTCTTCTGCTGTATCTTCAAACTCTTTTGTTTGAGCTACTTGTTTTCTTTTTAAATCTTCCCAACTAAAAAACTCTTGTGGTTGTTCTTTAATTAGTGGAATATTTGTTCTTTCTTTTTCTTGTTTTTGTTCGGGAGTTTCATTTAATTTTAATTGTTGAATGTGTTCAATATTAATTTTTTCTTCTTTACAAACTTCGTTTTGTGGTGCAGTGTTGGCAAACATATCAACCTGAATAGAATTTTCTTTTACTGTTTCAGGTTTTGATTGTTGTTTTACTGTTGCTGGTTTTTCTTGTTGTGGTTTTTTGTTTTCAAGTAAATCAAAGATATTATAATCTTCATCATCAGTATTTGTGGTTGGTGATAAAGAAGGGTTGCTTTCTGTTGTTTCTTTTTCAACTTGAAGTGATAGTTGTTCTGTTCTTTCATCACTAACATCATCTTCATTATCGGCATCTAAATCGTAACCTTTGTTAATGGTTTTTAGATAGTGATTTTTACCTAGTTCAGTAATAGTGTAGTAATGTCTTCTACCCCCAATATCACTTTCACTCCAATATGCAGTTATAAAACCTTTTGATTCAAATCGTTTTAAGCTACTATATAAACTTGGTTGTTTTAAAACAATTTTCCCATTACTTTGTTTTTCAACCTCTTTAATAATTTCATAGCCATACTTATCACCACTAACAAGGCTTTCTAGAATAATATTATTAACGAATCCGCGAGATGCTGGTCTTTTTCTTGCTGCCATAACTCCTCCTAAACTATTATAGGGTAACAAACCTAATAATATATTTATAAATTCTAATATAATAATATAAAATTTGACTATTTTAGTCAAATAAAATACTATGCAAAACCCCTTAAAATAGTATTATGCAAACAAAAAACTAGCAATAATAAAGCCATTTATGATATAATATGCAAAAGTGGAGTGAAAGAATGGTTAGAGCGACAAAAATTATAAGAACTAATAGAAGAAGTTTAAGTTTAACTATTTCAAAAGATGGTAGTTTAATTGTTAGAGCACCCAAAAAATTAAGCATGGATTACATTTACTCTTTTATAAAACAGAAAGAGAAGTGGATTTTAAATAAGCAACGAGAAATGTTGCAGGTTAAAATGTTAACAGAAAAATATTTTGCTGGTAAACAGTGGTTGCTTTGTGGTGATAATTATAATAGTGTTTTTATAGAAAAGTTAAAAAAGATTGAACTTTCAAATGGGAATATTTATTTGCCTGCCAACAATAGTAATGGTGAAAGAACATTAATGCTTTACAAGTTTTACACCGATGTAACAAAACAAATATTAAGTAAAAGGGTGGAATATTTTGCTAATTTAATGCAAGTTGATTACTCTAAAGTAAAAATAATAAATTCCAAAAAGAAATGGGGTAGTTGTAGTAACAAATGTGAACTTGAATTTAATTTAAGATTAAGTATGCTACCACATAAAGTAATAGATTACATTATAATTCATGAGTTAAGCCATATACTTGAATTTAATCATAGTAAAAGTTTTTATAAAATTATTGAGAGTGTAATGCCAGATTATAAAAA
>JAZNIS010000013.1:0-2476 GCA_045577635.1 Clostridia bacterium | reverse complement strand
TCTTGTTGAAATTTTGCCGTTAAGTTTAGAATCAAACAACCACGATAAAAAATTACTATGCCTAATTTCTAAATCGTCCACTTTCAAAATTGAAAAAATATTTTGTGTTAAGTTTAAGTTTTCTTGTTTATAATCTTCACTTTTTTCATTAATTTCTTTTATTTTTTCTATTAAAATTTTACAAGCTTCATCTTTTGTTATTTTATTTTCATTTTCTTCTGCCATAACTCACCTAAATAAAAAAAACTATTTTTTAATATTATTAAACTTATCTAGCCAATACTCATCTAAAAATTTATTTTTTTCGCCGTCCCAATAGTCAAATATAAATTTAAGTGCAAGCCACCTTAAAATGTAACCCCTAGAAGTGTTTTGATATAAATATTTAAAGTTTAATAATCTATCTTCTTTCCCCTGAATAATTAAATCCATATCAAAATAAGCATCAAGTAATTTTAAATACTCTGCATTATCAAATAATTTATTAAAAATTAAATCTTTAAAAATTTCATCGTTTATATCTAGCAAATCCACACAATTACCCCTTTTGTTCGCCATTATTTTCAGTATTTTCAACCTGTTCGGTTTGCTCAATTTGATTAGTTTTAGCAACAGGGGTTAAAGTTTCGTTAATTCCGTTAATGTTAAATGTTTTGCTCAAACGATTTAAATTTCGGCACATAAAGCCCCATAAACCAACAGCTAGTGCTAACCCAACCCAGAAAGGAACACTTTTAATTAGTCCTGAAAAATCAACTAATTTTAAACCTGAATTTTCTACTGTGATACTTAAAGCTAAAATAGAAATTGCAAAATCTAAATACAATAAAGCAAAATATGCTAATGCCTGCAACACAACAACCGATTTTTTATATTTTAAAATATTGTTAGCAATAATTATTGCAATAATTGTTTGCAACACAACAACAAGTGAAACTCTTAAAAAGCTTAAATTCCCAGCAATTTGTGAAAATTCAAAGGTTTTACTATCTGCAATTTTATTAATTATTAAATTCACACAAACAATATCGGCTGAAAGCAAAGCAAATGTAATAAAAGACAAAACAATAAACACTATACTAGCAACTTTATATTCACCCATAACAAAATGTTTAACCCAAGGCAAACACATTATTACCGAAACTGCCAATGTTGTTAAAATTCCTGAAATAGTAACCGTTGTAATTGTAAACGGTATAACCTTAACAATAATTAAAGCCCACATAACAGTGCTTAAAATAAGGGCGAGAATAGACAAAATCAAACTTGTTTTTATCCATTTTTGTTTTTTTACATTTTCCATAATCAAAATCTCCATTTTTTTAATTATATCACTTAAAACAAAATTATAACAACAAATTAATTTTATATATTACTGAAAGGGTTTTAATATTTTTTTAATTTCTTATATAATAAAAAAGATTAATGGGGGACATTTATGAAAATTTGGTTTAACAATTTATCTAGAAAGTGGCAAACAGTAGTTTTAGTTGTTTCGTGGCTTATGTTTATAGGGCTATCATATGCCGTAATTTATGCTCCACCTAAAATAGAATTTATTATTTCCTTTATTTATATTGTTGTTATTGTTTCAGCAATAAGGTTTAGTGTTTTATATAAAAAAAATAAACCCAAAACTAAACAAGATAAAATAAAACAAAACACAATAAAAAAGCATGGCAAATTTTTTACAACATCTAAAATTTTAGCAATTTTAATGTATATATGTTTATTCTTGTTTATTATTGGTTGGTCAGTAGAAAATTTTTGGTTGATGTTTATTCCACTAATTTTTTCGGTTATATATAATGTTTATGTTATTGTTTATGGCTTTTACGATAAAGTTCAAAAAAAATACAACTCAACATTTGAAAAAATTTTAAACAACATTATGAGGTTTTACTCATTGGTTGTTAACATTGAACTTGTTTTATTTATGTTTATTCCTGAAATATTTTTTGATGTTATGGCTTACACCATTTTTATATTTGTGTTTTTAGTTGCCATGGAACAAATTGAAGAACATGGCGAAATTAGCCCAGATTTAGTAACAATTCAGGGTTTCACAATGGTTGCAGCAATTTTTACAATGCTTGTTTTACCTTTATTTGAAACTCTTAACTTTTACACAATAAAAAAACGAGCACAGGAAGAAGAACATTTAAGATTGCACCCAGAAGATTTTGAATTTTATGACGAAAATGGAAACCCTGTTGAAAGCAAAGAAATAATAAAAGAACTAGACAAACAAGATAAAGAATTAGGAATTAAAAATGAAAACAAAAAAGAGCAGGAATAACCTGCTCTTTTAATTTTAAGCATTTTGACCTTGAATTTTAACAACAGCTGTGTGTAAAGTTTTTTCTAGCCCAACATGAACAGCAGCAAAAACAATTATTGCATCTCGCAAATACATTAAATCAAACATTAAATCGTCTTCATCTTTTTCTGGGTAATTAGCCCTATCAAAAACCAT
>JAZNIS010000012.1:0-18581 GCA_045577635.1 Clostridia bacterium | reverse complement strand
TTATCTATTATTTAACTAACATATTTTTAAAATGTTAAATATTGTTTTTATTAATAAATAAACATTTTTTACTAAATACTATTAATCATTTTACTTTTTATTAAATTTATGATATACTAATTATAGAGATTGGGAAAGTATTATTTTGTTAACTTACCCTATCTTGTTTTTTTACCCCTTTTTTTGAATAAAAAAACTAGTGATTTCTCACTAGTTTTTTATTTTTTATTTAAATTTCGTTATTGTCGTCAACAATTTCAGTTTCTTCGGCAATATCTAAACTATCTTCCATTACAGGAGTTGTTGGTTTATGTTCGGTTTCAACTAAACTTTCTGCTAATTGTTCTTCTGCTTCTTCACTAGGAGTAACTGTTACACTAACAATTTTAGCATTGTTGTTTAGTTTCATGACTCTAACACCTTTTGTGTTTCTGCCAATTACAGAAACTTCGGTTGAGTTAATTCTAATAATTGTACCGTCATCGGCAATCATCATAATATCATCAGTATCGGTTACTTGTTTTAAGTTAACAAGGTTACCTGTTTGTTCGTTAAACACACCAGCTTTTATACCTTTTCCTGCTCTGCCTTGTAAACGATAATCTTCTTGTAAGCTTCGTTTACCGTAACCATATTCAGAAATAGTTAACATATAAGCTTCTGGTTTAATAATTGACATATCAACAACAACTTCGCCTTTATTTAAGCTAATAGATTTAACACCTTGAGTATCTCTACCCATAATTCTTACACCATTTTCGTGGAAACGAATACATTTACCTTCGCTACTAGCAATAATAATTTCGTTATCGCCAGAAGTGATATAAACGGAAATTAATTCGTCATCATCTAATAGTTTAATTGCTATTTTACCTGTTTTTCTAATGCTTTCAAATTCGGTAATGTTGGTTTTCTTAATTAAACCATATTTTGTAGCCATTACTAAATAACCTGTTGTATCCTTTTTAACAGGAATAATAGTTGTAATTCTTTCACCATTTTCAAGTTGAAGTAGGTTAACAACATTTCTACCTTTACTTGTTCTGGTTGCTTCCGGAACTTCATATGCTTTAATTCTGTAAACTCTACCTAAACTACTGAAACATAATAAGTTATCGTGAGTTGATGTTGTGAAAATGCTTTCAACAAAATCTTCTTCTTTTGTTGTGTGAGCAACTATTCCTTTTCCACCCCTGTGTTGGCTCTTATATTCTGCCACAGGCATTCTTTTAATGTAGCCACCGTGAGTTAATGAAATAACAACATCTTCTTCTTCAATTAAATCTTCAATATCAATATCGCCATAATCTAATGAAATAACAGATTTTCTTGGTTCACCATATTTGTTTTTAATTGTGATAAGGTCGGTTTTAATAATGTTAAGCAATTTATCACGATTTGTTAAAATGCTTTGAAGTTCTGTAATTAATTCGTGAACTTCGTTAAGTTCTTGTTTTAATTTTTCAACTTCTAAACCGGTTAATCTTTGTAATCTCATTTCTAAAATAGCAACTGCTTGTTTTTCGGTTAATAAGAATTTTTCAATTAATTTTTCTTGAGCTTCAACTTTATCAGCACTTTCTTTAATTGTTTTAATAACTTCATCAATGTTTGCTTGTGCAATTACTAAACCTTCTAAAATGTGTGCTTTTGCTTGTGCTTTATCTAAATCAAATTCGGTTCTTCTAGTAATAACTTCTTCTTGGAAACTTAAATAGTGTTGTAAAATTTCCTTTAAGTTTAAAACTTTTGGAGTACGGTTAACAAGTGCAAGGTTAATAATACCAAAACTTACTTGTAATTGAGTGTGTTTATAAAGAGTGTTTAAAACAACTTGTGCATTTGCATCTCTTTTAACATCAATAACAATACGAAGACCTGTTCTGTCACTTTCTTCTTTAATATCAGAAATGCCTTCAATTCGTTTGTTTTTAACCATATCAGCAATTTGCATAATTAATTTTGCTTTGTTTACTTGATAAGGAATTTCGGTTACAACAATTCTTTCTCTTGTTCCATTGTTAAATTCTTCAATTTCACATTTACTTCTAATTAAAAAGCTACCTTTACCTGTGCGATAAGCTTGTCTAATTCCTTGCCTTCCCATAATAATACCTTTTGTTGGGAAATCTGGTGCAGGAATTATTTTAATTAATTCGTCAATATCTAAATCAGGGTTTTCAATTAAAGCAACACAACCATCAATAACTTCGGCTAGGTTATGTGGTGGAATGTTTGTTGCCATACCTACTGCAATACCATCTGAACCATTAACAAGTAGGTTTGGAAATCTAGCTGGTAAAACACTTGGTTGAACTTCTGATTCGTCAAAGTTAGGAACAAAGTCAACTGTGTTTTTATCAATGTCAGCAAGCATTTCTGATGCTACTTTACTTAATTTAGCTTCGGTATATCTCATAGCAGCTGGTGGGTCGCCATCAACTGAACCAAAGTTACCATGACCATCAACAAGTGGAGCATTAATTGTAAAATCTTGTGCTAATCTAACTAATGCATCGTAAACAGCAGTGTCGCCGTGTGGGTGATATTTACCAATTACATCACCGACAATACGGGCACATTTTTTATATGAGTTGTTATTAAATAAATTTAATTCACCCATAGCATATAAAATACGACGATGAACAGGTTTTAAACCATCTCTAACATCTGGAATTGCACGGCTAACATTAACTGCCATAGCATATGCAATAAACGATTTTTCAAGTTCTTCTTTAACTTTAATATCTAATATTTTTGTGTTGTCAACAATCTTAACATCGTCAACAATTTTTACTTTATCTTTTTCGTTATCCATTATAACTATCCTTTTAATAAATTTAATTTTTTGTCAAAAACTTAAAGTTTGATGTCATTTATCTTTAAATTAATAAACATTAATTAAATGTCTAGGTCTTCTACTAATGTAGCATTTGCTTCAATAAATTGACGACGAAGTTCAACATCTTCACCCATTAAACGGTTAAAGGTTTCTTCTGCTTCCAAAGCATCTTCCATAGTAATTCTAGCTAAAACTCTTTTTTCTGGGTTCATAGTTGTTTCCCATAATTGTTCAGCTGTCATTTCTCCTAAACCTTTATATCTTTGAATTTGGATGTTTCTTGCATTACCAAGTTCTTTTAATTTTTCTTCTTTTTCTTCATCGTTATAAGCATAGTAAACATCTTTGCCTTGTTGAATTTTATATAGTGGAGGCATAGCTGAATAAATGTGTCCGTTAGCAATTAATGGTTGCATAAATCTAAAGAAGAATGTAAGCATTAAAATTCTAATATGGCTACCATCTACATCGGCATCGGTCATACAAATAATTTTGTCGTAACGAAGTTTGCTTTCGTCAAATTCGCTACCAATTCCACAACCAATAGCTGTAATCATATCTTTAATTACTTGGCTTTCTAAAACTTTGTGTAAACTAGCTTTTTCTACATTTAAAATTTTTCCTCGTAGTGGCATAATAGCTTGGAATTTTCTATCACGGCCTTGTTTTGCTGTTCCACCCGCAGAATCTCCTTCTACAAAGTAAATTTCGCTTACTTTTGGGTCTTTTGAAGTACAGTCAGCAAGTTTTCCAGGAAGTGTTGTGCTTTCTAACACACCTTTTCTTCTGGTTGCTTCTCTAACACTTCTAGCAGCTTCTCTTGCTCTTTTAGCAGTGATACATTTTAAAACTAAATCTCTACCAACGGTAGGGTTTTCTTCTAGGTAAGTGCTAAATTTTTCTTGCATAGCATCGCCAACAATTTTTCTCATTTCAGCATTACCAAGTTTTGTTTTAGTTTGTCCTTCAAATTGTGGGTTTGTAAGTTTAACACTAACAATTGCAGTTAAACCTTCCCTAATATCTTCACCACTTAATTTTTCACTTTCTTTTAAAATACGGTTTTGTTTACCATAGTCATTAACAATTTTAGTAAGTGAGTTTTTAAAACCTTCTAGGTGATGGCCACCTTCTTGGGTGTTAATATTGTTTGCATAAGTGTTAATAATTTCGTTATAACCAGAGTTATATTGAAAGGAAATTTCAACTTCATTTGTAGGATTAATTACATTTACATAAACAGGTTCTTTAAATAATGTTTCTTTGCCCCTATTTAAATAGTCAACAAATTCAACAATTCCACCTATATATTGAAAACTTTCTTCTTGTGCAACTTCACCACGATAATCAGCAACCGAAATTCTTAAACCTTTGTTTAAGAAAGCAATTTCTTTAAATCTGCTTTTTAATTCATCATAGTTAAAATCTACCGAATCAAAAATTGTTGCATCTGGCATAAAGGTAACAGTTGTTCCGGTTTTATCGGTGTTACCTGTAACTTCTAATGGAAATTGTGGAATCCCCCTTTTATAAAGTTGGTTATGAATTTTACCACCTTGATAAACAGTAACATCTAACCATTCAGATAAAGCATTAACACAACTTAAACCAACACCGTGTAATCCACCACTAATTTTGTAACCTTCGCCACCAAATTTACCACCAGCATGTAGTTTTGTTAAAACAACTTCAACAGCACTTTTTCCTTCTTTTCTAATAATACCACAAGGAATACCCCTACCATTATCTACAACTGTAACACTTCCGTTTTTGTTAATGGAAACTTCAATGTGGTCACAATATCCTGCCAAAGCTTCGTCAATACTGTTATCAACAATTTCGGTAATTAAATGATGTAAACCCCTTAAATCGGTGCTACCTATATACATACCTGGTCTTTTTCTAACCGGTTCTAATCCTTCCAAAATTTGAATATCATTTTCATCATACTTTGTACTTTTAGTTAAATCTTGTTCTGTCATTTCTGCCATAACTATTCCACCTTAAACAAAAAAATTTTTGCTTATCGTATTTTTTTACATAATAAGCAAATTTTAACTTGACTTATTATAACATAAAAAATATTTAAAAGTATAGTAAATATTAATATTTTATATATATTATATATATTATATATTATTTAAACCTTTAAAATGGGCTTATATGACACGAAAAAGAAAAATATGAGTAACTACTTTAAATTTTACAATAATGGTTTTAAATTTATTTTTTAATTAAAAGTAAAAAACATTGAAACCTATTTGACTTTAAAATTTTTTAAATCTAAAATAAAATTAACATTTAAAGGATTTAATTTATGGAAAAAGAAAGAAAGGTTTTAAATTTTAATTTATACGATAAAGATGTTTATAATTCTTATGGTGTTGATGATAAACCATTACTTAACGATGAACTTGCTTACACTATTGAAGAAAGAGCAAACAATCATAAAATAAACACCAAACTATCTATTAACTTTAAAAAGTATAAAGAATCACCTATTAACGAAGAAGATTTTTTAGATGCTTACAAAAATAGTTTTAGTAGCAGAATTAAAGCAAAAACACATGAACTATCTAGATGTTTAATTACAGGTTTAATAATGCTTTTTGTTGGCATTGCTATACTTTTATTTGATGTTTTTGTGGCTGAAGAATTTTTCCATTATTTTTGGTTTGAATTTTTTAATGTTATTGCTTGGGTATTTTGTTGGGGTGGTGTTGAAGTTTTAACTGTTGAATTAATACAAATTAAAATGGAAATAGGAAAACTTGAAAAACTAACCAAAGCAGAAATTAGTTTTACCGAAGAAGAATTTAAACAGAAAAAAACAACAAAAGGTGTTAAAGAAGAAACTTTACCTATAAAACCAACTGTTGCAATTAAAAAGAGTGCTAAATTTTAGCACTCTTTTATTCTACTGTAACCGATTTTGCTAAACTACGGGGTTTATCAGGATTATTACCTAATTTTAGCGATGTGTAATAGGCAATTTGCTGCATATAAATAACTGATACTAGTGGCATATAAAATTCGTCTAAATTTGGCAATTTAATAACCTTATAAAAGCTATTTATATTGTTTAATTTAAATTGAGTTAATAAAATAACTTTTCCACCCCTGCTAATAATTTCTTCTATATTACTTAAAGTTTTTTCTTTAATAACCTGCTGTGTTAAAAATGCAAAAACAAAAGTGTTATTATCAATTAAAGAAATTGTACCATGTTTTAACTCGCCAGCAGGATATGCTTCGCTGTGAATATAACTAATTTCTTTTAATTTTAAACTACTTTCCAAAGCTGTATTATAATCGGCAATTCTACCAACCATATAAACTGTTTTGCTGTTTTTAATATTTTCTGCCACCTCGTTTGCTATTTCTGTAATGTTTAATTTATTAATTTCATCAGCAATTTCAATTAATTTTTTACTTTCGTTAAACACTAAACTTTCAATATCCCTTTTAACAGCCATAAAATAAGCTGAAATCAAGTAAAACATAGTAAGTTGTGAGTTATATGCTTTTGTGCTTGCTACGGCTACTTCCTTGCCCGCAGAAGTGTATAACACATAATCTGTTTCAAAACAAATTGAACTATTTTTAACATTTGTTATAGCAACTGTTGTTAAACCATAAGCTTTACATAATTTAACTGCTTTTAAAGTATCAGCTGTTTCACCACTTTGACTAACAAAAAACACTAATGTATTTTTGTTTGGTTTAAAATTTGAATATCTAAATTCACTTGCTATTTCAACATCTGTTTTAATTTCGTTTATTTCTTCAAAAATTTTTTTACCAACAAGCCCAGCATGATAAGCAGTGCCACAACCTATTATTAAAATATTTTTAGTTTTATTTATTATTTTTTTAGGTAATGCTTTTTTAAATTTTAAAAAGTTATTATAGTTTACAACAGTATTTTTAATTGCTGTGGGAATTTCGTTAATTTCTTTTAACATATAATGATTAAAACCATTTAAACTGTTATTATCATTTTTACCACTAAACTTAATTACCTTTAATTTTGTTTCGCTTAAATTTTCGGTATAAACAGATATTTTCCCTTTTTCTAAACAAGCAAAATAACCGTTTGGCAAATTATATAAATTTTCAACTTTTCCAACACTGTTAATATCTGAACAAACCACACTATAATTTTTACCAAAACCAATTACACATGGGCTATTTTTCTTTGCCACATAAATTTTGTTTGGTTCAGTTGTGTTTATAATAACAAAAGCAAAACTACCAACTAATTTATTACAAACAGTTTTAATTGTTTCTAGTGTGTTTCCGTTATAATTTTCGCTTAATAAATGAGCAACTATTTCACTATCGGTTTCACTTAAAAATTTATTAGTTTTAAGTTCCTTTTTTAATTCTAGGTAATTTTCAATTATTCCATTATGAACAATAATCCATTTTTTATTACTACTAAAATGTGGATGTGAATTTTTAATGTTTGGCGAACCGTGTGTAGCCCATCTGGTATGACCAACAACTAAATTACTTTTAGGTTTTAATTTAATTAAAATATCTTCTAATTTTTTTATTTCACCACATTGTTTAATTGCATTAAACCCATTACTTAAATCAAAAACATTTTCCTTATAATTTAAAATTTCTTTATTTAATTTAAAAGTAGAACTTAAAAATGAAATTCCAGCCGAATCGTAACCCCTATATTCTAAATTTTTTAATCCGTTTAAAGTGTTTTCTATTGCATTATTCCCTATGTAACCAAAAATTCCACACATAAAAATCTCCTTAATTTTGGCTATAATTCTTTTTATGTGTTTAAAGTAAATTTTGTTTTTAACTTTTTTAATAATTTGTTTAATTTGGCTTTAAATTAAAGGTTTTTAACTTTAAATTTAGTTTGAAAAATACTTAAAAAAGTTTATAATAAATATATATGGAAATAAAAAGTGTTCAACTTAAAAATTTTAGAAACTACACAGAAGAATTAGTGGTTTTTAAAAAAGGACTTAATATTTTAGAAGGAAAAAATGCACAAGGAAAAACAAACTTACTTGAAGCTGTTTTTTTGTGTGCTATTGGTAAAAGCCCAAGAACTAATAAAGAAAAAGAACTTTTAAAATGGAACGAAAATTTAGGAAAAGTTACTATTGAATTTTCAAAACTTTCCGGAAATAAAAAAATTGAACTTTATTTATTTTCTAATCAAAACAAAGCTATTAAAATTAATGGTATGCCTATTAAAAAATTAGGTGAACTTATGGGTGAACTAAATGCCATTTATTTTTCACCTGACGAGTTAAAACTTGTTAAAGAAAGTCCAGATGAAAGAAGAAGATTTATGGATATTGACCTTTGTCAATTTAACAAAAATTATTTTTACACTTTAAACAAGTATAATAAAATTTTAAATCAACGAAATAAACTTTTAAAATCGGGCAACCTACAAAACATTAAAGAAACCATTAGCATTTGGAACGAACAATTAAGCGAACAAGCTTGTTATATTATTAAATGCCGACTTGAACTTATTGAAAAATTAAAAGTGTTTGCCGAAAAAGCACATTATTATTTAACCGATAATCAAGAACAAATGGTTTTAAGTTATGTTGGTTTAACCGATACCGATAAATCTGTTTTAAAAGAAAAATTATTAAAACTTTACGAAAATAGTTTAGAAAAAGATTTAAATTTAGGTTATACTTCGGTTGGTCCACACAGAGACGATATTAAAATTATGGTAAATAATATTGATATTAGGCATTTTGGTAGCCAAGGGCAACAACGAAGTTGTGCTTTAAGTTTAAAATTGGCAGAATTAGAGATTTTTAAAAGCAACATTGGTGAATACCCTGTTTTACTTTTAGACGATGTTTTAAGTGAATTAGATGAGTTTAGAAGGGAAAAACTTTTAAAGATTATAAATAATTTTCAAACAATTTTAACTTGCACTGAATATAACTTAAATTTACCTGCTAATGTTTTAAAAGTTAATAGTGGTAAAATTATAAAGTAAACAAATTTGGTTAAAAACTATATTTGATTTACTTTTTTAATTGTGATAAGATAGATATAATTAATAAAAATAATAGTAAAAAGGAAAAAAAATGTTAAAGTTAGATGAAATTTGGCAAAAAGCATGTAATATACTTTCGCACGAAGTAACTGCTGTTTCTTATGATTTATGGATTAAAACACTAGAACCTATTGATTATAATGATGGAGTAATATATTTATCATCATCAAGTGAATCTGCAAAACAAAGAACTTTAAAACTTCATGAAAGTCAAATTAGAGCCGCTTTAACCGATGTTGATCCTGATATTAAAGATTTTTCAATTTTAGATCCTGATGAAAAAGAAAATTATTTAAATAAACCACAGGAAGAAGAACAAGAAGTTAATAAAACTGCTCCACTTTGTAATTTTAATCCTAAATACACATTTGATAATTTTGTTGTTGGTAACAGTAATAAATATGTTTATGCTGCTGCTAGGGGTGTTGCAGAACATCCATTTGATAAAATTAACCCATTATTTATTTATGGTGGTGTTGGTTTAGGTAAAACTCACCTACTTCATTCAATTGGAAATTTTTTAATTAAAAACAATCCTGATTTAAAAATTTTATATGTAACCTGTGAAAAATTTACTCACGATTATGTTGAAAGTTTAAAAAGTTCAAAAGCACAAGCTAATAGTGAATATAGAGAAAAATATCGTAATGTTGATGTTTTAATGATTGATGATATTCAATTTATTGCAAACAAAACAGGTACACAAGAAGAATTTTTCCATACATTTAACGATTTATATCAAAATCAAAAACAAATTATTATTGCTTCCGACCGTCACCCAAAAGAAATTGCTAGTTTAGAAGAAAGATTAAGAAGCAGATTTAGTATGGGTTTAATGCAAGACATTCAAATACCTGATTTTGAAACAAGATTGGCTATTTTACAAAAGAAAGCTCAACAAGAACATTACAGTGTTAACGATGAAGTTATTAATTTAATTGCTGAAAAATGTGATACTAACATTAGAGAACTTGAAGGAATGTTAAGTAAAGTTAGTTTTTATGCTAGTTTACTTGGAAAACCAAGTGCAACATTAGAAGATGTTAACGAAGCTTTAAAAGATCAAATTTCAACAACTAAACAAAACTTAACAGCCGATAGAATTATTGATTGTGTTTGTAAATATTACAGCATTAAAAAAGAAGATTTAATTGGTAAACGAAAAAATAAAGAAATTGTTGAACCTCGTCAAATTTGTATGTATTTAATTTGTGAAATGTTAGATCTTCCACTTGTTTCAATTGGTCAAATTTTTGGTGGTAGAGATCACACAACAGTTATTCATGCCAGAGAAAAAGTGAGTGTTTTAATTGAAGAAAATAACAGAATAAAAGTTACTGTTAACGACCTTAAAAGTATGGCCAACAGAACTTAATCACACTAAAATTGTGTAAATGTTTATAACTTTACTTACTTATGCACCAACTTGTCCACACTTTAAAACACTATATGTAGTGGTGACACATTCGTAATTTCGTTACCGTAAACACTATGTGTTGTGCTTTTAAAAAGTTATCCACATATGCACAGCCCTAATAATAATAATTGTTATTAACAAAATAAAAAAAATAATAAATCTTGGAGGAAAAAAAATGAAACTAATATGCGATGGATTAGACCTTAGCGATGCAGTTATGAAAGTAATTAAAGCTACTAGTCAAAAAACAACAAATCCTGTATTAGAAGGAATTAAACTTGTAGCAGAAGACGATTGTTTAACATTAAGTGCAACCGACCTTGAACTTGCTATGGAAAGAAAAATTAAAGCAGATATATTTATTGAAGGTGAAATTGTTGTTCCTGGTAAATTCTTTGCAGAATATATTAAAAAATTAACTAATGAACAAATTGAATTAAATTCAACTGATAATAATATGTTAACTATTAAATATACCGATAGTTCTGGTAGCATTCAAGTTTTAAGTGCAGAAGAATTCCCTGTAATTAAAACATTAGAAGATGCTGAATATTTTGAAATTACAGCAAAGGATTTAAAATCATTAATTAATAAATCTGTTTTCTGTGTTTCAATGGAAGATAGCCGTCCTATTTTAAAAGGTGTTTTATTTGAAGTTAGTGGTAAAAAAATTAAAGCAGTTGCCCTAGATGGTTACCGCCTTGCTATGGTTAATAAAGAACTTAAAAATAGCACAGCAGAATTTAGTTGTATTATTCCTGCTAGAAGTTTAAGTGAAATTAGCAAACTTTTAGATGATAGTGATGATGTAATTAAAGTTCATGTTCAAAAAAATCATTTAATGGCAGTTATTAACGATACTAAAATTATTACAAGATTGTTAGATGGTGATTTTATTAACTATAAACAAATTATTCCAACACAATTTACAACCGATTTAACAATTAATAAAGCTCAATTAGAAGATGCACTAGATAGAGCAAGTTTACTTAGCCGTATTGATAAAAACAATTTAGTTAAATTTGATATTACCGATAAATTAATGATGTTAAGCAGTAAAAGTGATATTGGTGATATTAAAGAAAATATTACTGTTGCTTTAAATGGTAAAGATTTAACTATTGCATTTAATGTTAGATACTTTAACGAAGCATTAAGAGTTATTAACGATGAATTTATTAAATTAAGTTTCACAACTCCAAGTGCACCATGTATTATGAAAAGCTCTGAAACAGATGAATATGTTTACTTAATTTTACCTGTTAGAGTTATTTAGTTAATTAAGAGATTGAATTTTCAATCTCTTTTTTATTTTAATTTAATATTGTTTTTAAAATTTTTATATGTTAAAATTATTTTGTATGGAAAAAAAGGTTAAAATATATTCTTGCTCACCTAACAGTTTGCCAAGCAATATAGAAATAAAACAACTTAATAATACGGCAGCCGATAATTTAAAACTAATTGCATTATTTAAAAAGGTTTTTAATAATCCTGATTATTTAGATAGTTTAATTGTTTCGCTTCAAAGTGGAACATATACAACAATGCTTGGTGCTTTTAACACAGAAACAAACAGTTTAGTTGGTGGTTGTTTACTTTTAGATAAGGCAGTTGCTGTACAACAAAAATATAATTCTAATTTTCCATTAAACCACACAATGCTTATAGATTTTTTATTTGTTGACCCACAATTTCAACATAGTAAAATTGGAACAAATTTAATTAATAATGCTTATCAGGTTTGTGGTGAAAATGGATATAAACAAATTGAATTACTTTGCGAAATAGAAAATTCGTTAACTTCAAATGTTTACGATAAAAATGATATGTTAAGAACAGGTGTTGCTGCAATTAATAGCATTAGTAAAGAACCTTATTATTTTGTTTTTAATGCTAGTATAAATCGTAATGTTAGGCAATTTGGTAAAGTTTTATATTTAGCTTTAACCGATGCTTATAATAGTGGCGAATATAGTTATTTTGATTACAAACAAAGATTACAAGATGGTTATGTTCCTAGCGAAATTTTAACTGTTAGAAACATTGATAGTAAAACTTTTGGAAATATTGTTAACTCACCTACTTTTGATATGTTTGATGAAGTTATGGAAAGTATTATTGATAGTGGAACAACTGTTATTGATGCTAGCGAACAACTTGGTAAAATTTTAAAAAGTAAAAGGCAAGGTTTAATTGCTTATAATCCAGCAAGTTATAATGGATTAGGTGGTGGAAGTAGTATAATTGAAGAATATTTAACCGATAGATTTACAACTGCACAAGTTTCAACTGTTAAAAAGGTTTTAGATGAAACTAAAAACAGAATGATAAATGATTATATTTTAGAAGAATATACAAAGAAATAACTTACAATAAAAGACAATATTTAAACCTAAAATGAAAATTTACAGTTGACACAATATACTTAAAAAAGTATAATATGTCTGCTAACTAAAAATTATAAGAGAGATTATGCTCTCTTTTATTTAGAATATTAAAAAGGAAGGAACACATTAATGAAAAGAACTTATCAACCTAAGAAAAGACAAAGAAGCAAAGTTCACGGATTCCGTGCAAGAATGAAAACTAAAGGTGGCAGAAGAGTTTTAGCTCGTCGTAGAAACCGTGGCAGAAAAGAATTATCTGCTTAATCTTGTTTTTTGTGGCACAATAATAAACAATAAAAAATATAAAAAATGCCTTTAACTTTGTTTAAAGGCATTTATTTTTAAGTAAACCTATATTAATTTGTTTACAGAAAAAAAACATTGTATGTTATACTATCAATGTTAAAAAAATATTATTAGTGAGAGTTTATGCTTAAACAAGAAAACCGATTAATTAAAAGAAAAGAATTTGGTTACATTTATAAACATGGTAAATATAGTTTTAATAATTATTTAACTTTAATGTATGTACCAACAAAACTAAAAAGTCCAAGGATTGGTTTTTCAATTAACAAAAAAACAGGTAAAGCATGGTTAAGAAATAAATTAAAAAGACAGTTAAGAGAAATAACTAGAAGTTTAATTGATAAATTAAATCCAAGCTTTAATTATGTTTTTGTTACAAAACCAGAAATTGCAACATTAAATTTTGAAGAAATTAAAGCAGCAGTTAATGAAGTTTTAAATAAAGCTAAATTATATAAATAAATGTTTTTTAAAATTTTATTTTTTCCTATAACATTAATTTGTTATGCTTTAATTTATTTTTATAAATTTGTGATTTCACCTTTACTACCTAACACTTGTATTTATTACCCTACTTGTTCAACCTATATGCTTTTAAGTATTAAGGAACATGGTTTAATAAAAGGTGTTTGGTTAGGAACAAAACGAATTTTTAGATGTACACCAAAACATAAAGGCGGGCTTGATTTAGTTCCCTTAAATATTAAAGGAGATAAAAAATGGATTTTTTAAACTTTGGCTCGTTAATGCTAGAAGTTGCTAAACCAGAGGGTTTATGGGAAAATGTTATTTTTGGACTTGAAAGTTTAGTTAAAAATTATGGCTTAACAATTATTTTAGTAACATTAGCTATTAAACTTTTAATGTTACCATTTGATTTTTATAATCGTTACATTAACAAAAAAAATTCAAGTAAAATGGCTGTTATTCAACCAGAAATTGAAAAAATACAAAAAAAATATGGTGCTAACCGTGATTTAGTAAATCAAAAAACAATGGAAGTTTATAAAAAACATAACTATAATGTTATGGGTAGTTGTTTAGGAATGTTATTAAACATGGTTTTAACAATGGTAATTTTCTTTACTCTATTTTCAGGATTAAATAAAATTGCTGCTTACAAAGTTTACACCGAATATCAAACACTTCAAACAACCTACGAAGAAAATGTTGGTGGCAAGTTAGTTGAAGTTGTTAGTGGTGATACTTCTACTGTTAAAATTAAATTAACTGATGATACTATTATTGATTTAACTGATGAATTAAGATTAAAAGCAAATGCTGCTGTTGCAGAAAAATACACAGAAATTAAACAAGATTTCTTGTGGATTAAAAACATTTGGCGACCAGACACAAATGCTAGTGTTGTTTTAGAATATAAAGATTTTATTTCAACTGCTAAAATTAAAGAATCTGAAATTAGCCAATCTGTTTATAATTATGTTGTTGGTCCTATTAAAGCAACCTACGATGGTTGGAACGGTTATTATATTTTAATTTTACTTTCTGCTGCTGCAACATATTTATCTAACCAAGTTAGTATTTGGATGGGTAAAGCAAAAGCAAAAAGAAATGGCAAACCTTATACCGATGCCATGGGTCAAAATAAAATTTTAACCTATTTAATGCCTGTTATTATGGCACTATTTACATTGTTCTATAATGCTATGTTTGCAATTTATATTGTTACAGGTGCATTGTTTGGTTTAGCAACCAGCCCACTTATAACTTTATTTGTAGATAAAGCTTATGAAAAAGCAGAAGCAAAAGAAAAAGAAAGAACAAGAGTTTCTTATTCAAGAAAATAACGGGGGATAAAATGAAAATAGAAGTTAGTGCAAAAACAATTGAAAAAGCAATTGAAGATGGTTTAAAACAATTAAACACAACAATTGAAAATGTAGATGTTAAAGTTATTTCGGAAGGTGGAATGTTTAAAAAAGCTAAAATTGAAATGACACTTTCTGAAGATAATAACGAATTAGAAATTGAAAAAGCAGAAGAAGTTTCAACACCTGTTCCTGAAAGTTTAGAAGCAGAAGTTATTGTTGAAAACAAACCAGAAGAAGAACATAAAGAAGCTAGTGAAGTTTTAGCTGAAAGCATTAAACTTACTGAAAGCACTGAAAACACATTAACTGATGAAGAAAAACAACAAAGAAAACAAGAAGCATTAAAACAAACAATGGAAAATGCTAAAGTTTGGTTAGAAGGTTTAATTTATACTTATAACATTAATGCAACTGTTGAATTTGAAATTAGAGAAAACGATGTTTATGCAAACATTGTTGGTGAAAACCTTGGTGTTTTAATTGGTTACCATGGTGAAACAATGGAAGCTATTCAACATTTATTAAATACTCACCTTTATAATAAGTTTAAAGGGTTAAAAAGAGTATTTATTGATATTTCTGGCTACCGTGCTAAAAGAAGTGCTGATTTACAAGAATTAGCCCGTAAAATTGCTGGTAAAGTGTTAGAAAACAAAAGAAGTTATAAACTTGATCCTATGAATAGTTTTGAAAGAAGAATTATTCATGAAGAATTAAGTAAAACAGCTAACATTTTAACTCATAGCGAAGGTGAAGAACCTAATAGATATTTAATTATTGAATATACTGAAAACTAAAAGATAGATTAAAACTATCTTTTTTTTATTAATTATTGATTTTATTAATTTTAATATATATAATATAAATACAAGTTCTAAAACACATATATAGTATGTGTAGGGTTTAAAACCAAGTTAATAGAACTTGTTTTTTTATGCTTTTATAGCAAGTTAATAAAAAAATATTTTACTTGAAAATATAGTTTAATTATATTACAATAATAATTAGTTAATATTGGAGAATAAAATGAAATTTATTTTCGGTATTTTTGTAATGATATATTATTTTTTTAAGGAATTATTAAAAGGAAATAAATAACTCATGAAAACAATAGCAGCAATTTCAACACCGGTTGGTGTTGGTGGAATTAGTGTAATTAGAGTTAGTGGTAAGGAAGCAAAAAACATAGCTTCTAAAGTTTTTTCACCATTACATGTTACCGATTTTAATATTGAACCAAGAAAAATGTATTTAGGTGATTTTAAAGCTGAAGAATTTACTGAAAAATGTATGATGGTTTGGTTTAAATCCCCTAATAGTTACACAGGTGAAGATGTTGTTGAATTTCAATGCCATGGTGGAACAGTTATTGCAAAAGGTGTTTTAAACTGTTTAATTAATAATGGTGCAGTTTTAGCAGGACCTGGCGAATTTACTAAAAGAGCTTTTATTAACGGTAAATTAACCCTAGATGAAGCCGAAGCTGTTATGGATATGATTAATGCTGAAAGTGAAAGCGAAGTTAGAGCCGGATATAATTTATTACAAGGTTCGTTAAGTAAAGAAATTAAGGAAGTTCAAGAATCTTTAACTAAAATGATTGCTCAAATAGAAGTTGTTTTAGATTATCCTGAAAACGATTACGAAGAACAAACTTGCGAACAAACTGCAAATGGTTTAGAAGAAATTAGAAATAAGTTAAATAATATTTTAAGAACTTCTAACACAGGTGCTATTGTTAAAAATGGAAGTAAGGTTTTAATTTTAGGAAAACCAAATGTTGGTAAAAGCAGTTTACTTAATGCAATATTAAATTTTGACAGAGCAATAGTTACTTCAATTAAAGGAACAACCAGAGATATTTTAGAAGAAACATACACTTATAAAGGTGTTAAATTTGTTTTAACCGACACTGCTGGACTTCATGAAGCACAAGATGAAGTTGAAAAAATTGGTATTGAAAAAGCCAGAAATGCTGTTAACTATGCCGATGTTATTTTGTTGGTTTTAGATAATAACAGCGAATTAGAAGATGAAGATAAAGAAATTTTAACTTTGGTTGATGATAAAAACACTATTGTTGTAAAAAATAAATGTGATTTAAGTGGAAAATTAGATTTAAGCAATTATCATTTTAAACATATTGTTGATGTTAGTGCCTTAAACAAAAAAGGTGTTGAAAATTTAAAACAAACAATATATGATATGGTTATAGATGAAAACATTATAAACTCAAATTTAATGGTTACAAATATGCGACATGTTGAAGCAATTAAAAAAGCATTAGATTTTGTTGAAGATGCTGTTAATGGTTTAAATTTAGGTGTTACACTAGATGTTGTTTCTATTGATTTAAAAAATTTATGGATGGCACTTGGTGAAATTACAGGTAATAACAACAACGAAGAAATTATTAACGAAATATTTAGTGGTTTTTGTGTTGGAAAATAATTAAAGGTAAAATTTATGAATTTTGTTTGGAATAAATCTAATAAAGAAGATTATAAAAAATTTAATAGTTGGCATCAAACTTTAAATGATAAGTATGGCGAAAATAAAAATACCTACACAAAATATATTGCTTCTAGTGGTTGTTTAATAGGTGATTTATTAGAAGTTGTTTGTGAAGATAGCTCTGTAACTGAGTGTTACACTGCCCTACAAAATGGCACAGCTGTTGGATTTTCTATGATAACAGTTGATGTTGTTGATGGAAAATATGTTGCCGATGTTGAAGTTTTAGGTGTTAATCCTGATATTCAAACAAAAGGAATTGGAACAGCAATGGTTTTTGATATTGTTAAAGGTTGTAAAACAATAACAAAAAAACCCGTTTCTAAAATTACTGCTAAAATTCATGAAACAAATTTAGCAAGCAAAAGAGTTTTTGAAAAAAATTATTTTAATAAAGAACCTAAAAAGGTTTCAAAAGCTATTTCATCTTATGATGATTATTCAATAAATTTAGAAGAATTAGGAAAATAAAGTGTTAAATAAAAATAATACTGTTCTTACTTGGGTTGATACAACAAAAGAACACTGTGTAGAATTTAATAGATGGTCTAATGAACAAGAATTGCAAGTTAAAACCGATAAAACAATGGCAGGGGTTGAAAATTTAAACCGATTTTTATCTGCTAATCAAGGTGGCGGGCTTGGTACTTTTTTAAGAGCTTATATAAAAAAACAACCTGATGATTATTTTTATAACCCTAACGAAAATGCAGATTATTTTGTAAAAACTGCTTTAAATGAAAATGGCGAACCTGTTGGTTTTATGGCTTTTCATTATAAATTTGAAAGAGCCACAGGTGAAGAAGTTATGCATATTTTAATGTTTGCCGTAAATCCTAAAATGCAAGGCAAAGGTTACGGATATGCTATGATGAGAGATGTTAAATTTACACCAGAATTAGTTTTTGGTTTAAAACAATGCAAGGTTACTTGTAGTGTTCATTACGAAAATGTAAACTGCCAAAAAGTAATTGGTAAATTTGGTTTTGTTAGAGATGTTGAAAAATATTTAAAATATAAACAAATGGGATTAAATGCAGAAAACGAAGATTACTTCACTTTTGCAGGTCCACAAGATGAAGATTTACAAGCAATATTAAAAGCTGAAATTGAAAAGTTTAAAACTGAAAAAGGAAAAGAAACTCCACCAACAAATGGTAATGGTGGTAAAAGTAAGTAGGAAAAAATAATGACATATAATTATGATGCAATTGTAATA
>JAZNIS010000011.1:0-6124 GCA_045577635.1 Clostridia bacterium | reverse complement strand
ATATAATTTACAAATAAAAACATGGCAGGTTAAAAATGACAAAATTAAAAACTAAATTTTCTTCACCACTATTATCAGCAGTTTTAAAAGGTTCACTAATTTCTGTTTCGGTTAGTTTAGTGTTGATTCTAATTTTTGCATTATTAATTAAATTTTTAAATATTCCCGATAAATTTATTCAACCGGTAAATCAAGCAATAAAAATTATTAGCATTTTTGTTGGTTGCTATTTTGCTTTGAAAAATTCACCTAAAAAGGGTTTTGTAACAGGTGCTTTAATAGGTATGATTTATACTGTTTTGGCTTATTTAATTTTTAGTTTGTTAGGCAACACTTTTACAATAACTGTAACTATTTTTGTAGATATTTTATTTTCATTAATAATTGGCTCAATTTGTGGTGTATTTTTAGTTAATAAAAAAATAAAACTATAAAATAAATATTTTTAAATAATGTTGAAATTCCAACATTATTTTTTTGTTTTTTAATTATAAATTAAGCAATTTGTGGCAACAATCTAAACAATTATGTTTGACTTATATATTATATTTATATATAATTAATCAGCAACTTTTTTAAGGAGTAAAAAGTATAATGAAAAAAAGAAGAGCAATCCGTAATTATGTGCTTATATGTCTTGTTGCAGTGTTAGGAATAGTTTTAACTGTTTTCAGTTTTGATATACCTTTTACAACTTATACTTTTAAGGGTTTTGCAAAGGGTGTTCAACTTGGTCTTGACCTTGAAGGTGGAGTAATGGCTGTTTACAATTGTGAAAAATCTAAAGAAAGTGAAGGTTCTTTAGAAGATCAAATTGATGCAACAATTACCCGTTTAACAAGTTTAATTTCCGAAGATTATCCTGAAGCAACAATCGTTAAACAAGGCGATAGTCAAATTCGTATTGAAGTGCCTGATGTTGACGATCCAGATGAAGTTTTAAGTTTGATTGGCGAACCTGCTGAACTTGAATTTAAAAAAGAACAATCTGAAACCGCCGAAGCAGTTTTAACTGGTAAAGATATTAAAAGTGCAGTAGCCCAACAAAATCCTGAAACAGGTGAATGGGGTGTTTCAATTGAATTTACCACAGCAGGTGGTGCTAAATTTCACACATTAACAAGTGAATTAGCTGCAAATCAAAGTCAATTACACATCTATTTAGGTGGCGAACTATTTAGTAGCCCAACAGTTCAAGAAGTTATTGCAGGTGGCAAAACATTTATTTCTGGAAGTATGAATTCCAAATCTGAAGCAGAAGCTTATGCAACCAAAATTTTAAGTGGTACTTATTCTGTAATTCTTTCATTAAGTGAAAAGAATATTATTACAGCAACCTTAGGTGAAAATGCATTGCTTTATAGCATTATCGCTGGTTTAGTTGGTTTAGTTTTAATTTTCGCATTTATGTGGTTAATTTACAAAAACTTAGGTTTAATTGCTAATTTGTCACTAGTTTTCTATACTGTAATTTTAATGTTCTTACTATCAGTTTTACCATTTATTCAATTAACCTTACCAGGTATAGCCGGAATTATTTTAGGTTTAGGTATGGCAGTTGATGGTAATATCGTTATTTTTGAAAGAATTAAAGATGAAACAAAATCAGGCAAAAAGATTCCTGCTGCTGTAAAATCTGGGTTCAAAAGAGCTTCTATTGCAGTTTTAGATAGTAACATTACAACAATTATTGCTTCAATAGTTCTTGCATGGTTAGGAACTGGTACAATTAGAGGTTTTGCTTACACATTACTAATTAGTATTGTTGTATCAATGTTTACAACCCTAGTTGTAACTCGTGGCTTAATTAATATGTCTTTAAATATTAACAGCACCAACTATAAAAAATATGGTTTACCAAAAGGAACACCACTTAATAAACAAGATGTTGTTATTGAAGCAGAAGTAAAGGAGGTTAAAAATAATGGCTAATAAAAATAAAAACAAAACTTCCTTAAAACAAATGTATAATTCTTTACTTGAAAAAGAATGGAATATAGCTAAAAATTGGAAATATTATTTTGCAGTTCCTGTTGTAATTATTTTAGCAGCAATCATCGTGTTTGCTTGCATTGGATTTAATTTAGGTATTGACTTTACAGGTGGTACAATTGTTAAGGTTAGTTTTGGTACCGATATTAATTCTGGTGAATATAATTTATATAAATCCGATATTGAAACAGTTTTAAAAGATAACGGAATTTCTAATTATAGCTTGCAAAAAGAAGGTTCTGCCGAAGATGCTGCAATTTCTATTAAATTCCAAGATATTAAAGGAACATCTGAAGCTGAAATGGGAGAAGTTATTTCTTCTATCGTTGAAGATATTGAAGAAAAATTAAACCCTAACAATGTAAACAAACATTTTTCAGTTGAAGATAGCCAAAGAATTGGTGCAAGTGCAAGTGCTGATTTATTAAAAAATGCTTTACTTGCAGTTTCTATCGCAACAGCATTAATGCTAATTTATATTGCAATTAGATTTGAATTTGCAAGTGGTGTTGCAGCTATTGTTGCATTATTACATGATGTTTTATTAATGTGTGCTATGGTTATTATTTGTCGCATTCAAATTAACTCATCATTTATTGCAGCACTTATCACAATTATTGGTTATTCAATTAATAACACCATTGTTATTTTTGATAGAATTAGAGAAAATTTAAGAAAACCTGAATATGCAAAAATAAGAAATTCTGAAATGGTTGATATTTCAATTAAAGACACATTAACCAGAACAATTTATACATCAATTACTACAATCATTTCTGTATTATTACTTGCTATTATTGGTGTTTCTTCAATTCGTGAATTCTTATTCCCAATTATCATTGGTTTATTTGCTGGTACTTATTCTTCAATTTTTGTATCTGGCACAATTTGGAGCTTTATTTACAAAAGAAGCAAAGATAAAAGATTACAAAAAAGAATTGCTGATGACAAAAAGAAAAAAGACCAACAACAAAAAAATGATAATCAAAATCCAGAAGATAAAATTCTGGTTTAATAATAATAAAAAAGGCCTTCACATTTAATGTGGGCTTTTTGTTTGTTTTAAAATATGAAATACATTAATAAACTAAATTCTATAAAATTTAATACTAAACAAGTTAAATCACTTGCAAACGAACTTAATTTATCTGAAAACATAATTAAGTTGCTTTTGTCTAGAAATATTCAAACAAAAACAGAAATTCAAAATTTTCTAAATTCAAGTTTGAATAGTTTTTACAACCCATTTTTATTAAAAGGTATGCAGGAAGCAGTTAACAAAATTAAATCTGCAATTGAAAATAATCGCAGAATTGTTATTGTTGGCGATTACGATACCGATGGTATTTGTGCAACTACAATTTTATATAAATACTTTGAAAGCATTGGTGTTAAAGTAAACTACTTTTTACCTAATAGGTTTTTAGATGGGTATGGTTTAACTATTGAAACAGTTGATAAAATTATTGCTGAATTTGATCCTGAATTTATGATTACTGTTGACTGTGGTATTTCTTGTTATAAAGAAATTGATTATGCAATGAATAAAGGAATTGAAGTTGTTGTAACCGATCACCACGAAATACCAGAAATTTTACCTAATTGTGTTTGTGTTGATCCTAAAATTAGTTCCGATTATCCATTTAACGAATTATGTGGTGCAGGAGTTGCATTAAAAGTTGTTCAAGCTTTATCAGGTTTAACTGAGGCATTAAAATATACTAATATTGCAGCACTAGCTACTGTTGCCGATATTGTTCCTTTGGTTTCTGAAAATAGGGCAATTGTTAAACATGGTTTACAAAATCAAGATCAACTTCCTGTGGGCATAAAAAAACTTATTAATAATTTAAAAATTACAAATTTAACTAGCACTGATATTGCATTTAAAATAGCACCTAAATTAAATACTGCTGGTAGAATGGGTGATGCAACTGTTGCTTTTAAATTATTTATTGAAAAAAATCCAATAGAAATTATAAATATTTTAACATCACTTGAAGAACAAAATAACCAACGAATTGAAGCTGGAAATTACATTTATGAAGATTGTATTAATCAATTAAAAGGTGTTTGTGTTGCAAACCTTTCTGCAATTGTTTTATATTCTGATAGTTGGCATTCTGGAGTTTTGGGCATTATTTGTGCTAAATTAACCGAAAAGTTTAATCGCCCTGTGTGTTTACTCACTAAAGTAGATAATGTTTATAAGGGTAGTATTAGAAGTTTAGGTGGCATTGATATTTTTAAAGAATTATCAAAAGTTAGTGATTTACTTGTAAAATTCGGTGGTCATAGTGGTGCAGGTGGTTTAACTATTGAAGAAAAAAATATAACAAAATTCATTGAACAGTTAAATAAAAATATTGCAGAAACTTATACCATTGATGCTTTTGATGTTATTAAATATTATGACTTTGATTTAAATAAAGATTCAGTTGATATTGATTTTGTTAAGGAATTAGAACAATTAGAACCTTTTGGTTTTGGTAATGAAAAACCTGTGTTTAAATACACCTTTAACAATTTAAAACCAGAAAGGTTAAAAAACTATCCAAACTTCATAAAATTCAAAGCTGAAAATTTTGAAATGATTAGTTTTAATTTAAGCGAATATTTTGAATCGTTTAACACTAATTGTAATAAAAATGTGTTGCTTGATTTAGCAGTTGAAACATTTAATAAAAAAGAAAAATTAAAAGCTGTAATTAAAAATATTAACTTTGAAAAACTTAACACATCAATTAAAACCGAAGTGTGTTTAGGGTATTATGCAAAACAATTAAACACCCCTAAATTTGGCTATAATTTTGATGTTAAGGAGATTGATGCAAATTACTTAAAAGAGCTATTAGAAAATCCATTTGGAACATTAATTATTGCAAACGATTTTAATGCTTATACCTATGCTGTAAATAATTTTGGTAGCAAAATTTATAGTTACGAAAGTTTTTCAATTAAAGATTTAACAGCATCAAACACTCTTCTATATTTGGCAAAAAACTCAACTAATTTTTCTAACTATAAGCAAGTTGTATTTTTAAATGATATTTTGCACGAAAACTATTTGTTTGGCATTAACTCTCAAATATTATTACATAATGTTTCAAAAGGTAATGCTGTGCTTTCAGAACTAAATATTAATCGTAGTGAATTTGCAATTTATCACAAAGCAATTACAATGCTTGCATCTAAAAACATTGGCTCTTATTCCGAACAAGAATATTTCAACTTATTAAAAAGACAACACATTTCTTATAAAAATTTAAAATTTAATCAATTTATTTTTGTAACTTTGGTATTAAGTGAGTTGGGAATTTTAAATATAACAAACGAACTAGATAATTATAAAATTGAAATAAATAAAGGTGTAAATAATCCCTTAAACAATTCTAAAATTTATAATTATGTAACACTATTTAAAAAAGTAAATTAAGGAGAAAATTATGATTTTAACTGTTTCTAACGAAAAATTCTATGATGAAATTTTATTAATAATTAAATTATTTTTCTCCGAAACTGAAATTAGTGAAATCAACTTGAATTTTGATATTAATTATAATCTTAATAATTCAAATTTAACTACCAACATTCAAATTAAAGGAACATATTTAAATAACGATATTTCAGAAAATATTACAAATAATTTTACTTTTACAAAGCAACAATCTTTAAAATCAGATAAATACATTAAAAGACATATTAAAATTGAGCTATATAACTATTTATCTGCTTTAACGGGTAAATCTATGCCTTGGGGTAGTTTAACAGGAATTAGGCCAACAAAATTGTTTTATGAACTAAAAAATGAGTTGGGTAGTTCAATGCTTGCAAAAAATGTACTTATTAAAACCTTTAAAGTAAGCCCTAAAAAAGCCGAAACAGCATTTCAAGTTACAAAAAATCAAACCAAAATTGAAATTAACGATAATTTAGTTGATTTATATTTAAACATTCCTTTTTGTACAACAAAATGTTATTATTGTAGCTTTATTTCGGCACCAATATCTCAATGCCAACAATTTGTTGAACCATATGTTGATGCCTTGCTTAAAGAGTTAAAAGCTGTTAAGGAAATAATAAATAAAAAACACTATATTGTTAAAACAATTTATATTGGTGGTGGCACACC
>JAZNIS010000010.1:0-7186 GCA_045577635.1 Clostridia bacterium | reverse complement strand
ACCACCCCTAGCAACAATAACAACATCAATAGCATCATAATTACTAAAAAAGTTAATACCTCTTGCAATATCAATTTCTGCTCCAACCCCCTGAACTTTTACAGGATACAAAACAATATCAACATTTTTATTTCTTCTTGTTGTAACATTAATAATATCTTGAATAACTGCACCCGTAGAACTTGTTACAACACCAATCCTATTCACCCTTTCGGGAAGTGGTTTTTTTCTATCCAAATTAAAATATCCCTTCTCTTCCAATTCAGCTTTTAATTTTAAAAAATTTTCATATAAAACACCCTTACCATATGGTGCAATATGGTTAGCATTAAATGAAAGTTTTCCACCTTTTGCATAATAGGAAACCGATCCAACAGCCAATATAACATCACCAATATTTGGAACTGGGAATCTACTCGCATTAAATAAAACACAAGAAATCAAACCAGATTCATCAGTTAAATTAAAATATGCAATATTATTGGAAATTTTATAACTACTAACTTCCCCATAAATACAAATATTTTGAAGCATAACTTCTGCTTCAAAAATATTTTTTATATAATTATTAATTTGTCCAACAGTTAAATATTGTTCACTCATAAAAATTAATTATTTGCAATACTAGCAACCACAGCATTAATAAAAGAATAGCTTTTTTCTGTACTATATTTTTTAGCAAGTTCAACAGCTTCATTAGCAACAATATTAACCGAATTTTGTTTGTAAAATTTTAATTCGTATGTAGCCATAATCAAAATTGCCAAATCAACTTTAAACAACCTATCCAAAGTATAACCCTTAATGTTTTTACTAACTATTTCTTTTAGTTCTGCAAAATGCTCAACAATCCCCTCATAAAATTCTTTAACAAAAACTAAATTGTCTTCATCTAATTTATTTTCAGAAAGCATTTCTTCATAATAACACCCATCTTCGGGATTATGAAAGCACAACTCAAAAGTAAGCTTAAAAATAGTTTCTCTTGCTAAAATTCTACTCATATTATTTCTTCCTTATTTTTCAAAACTAATATAGTATAACACATATTTTTATATTTTTCATTATTATTTTAATAAAATATAATATTTATTTAATCAAAATAAAAAAAATTAGCCATAACTGACTAATTTTTATCTTCTTCTTCCTTAATAAAATCAACACCCAAAACATGAACATTAACTTTATCAATTTCAACATCTAGCATACTAGACAAACTGTTTTTAATGTTTTCTTGAACCTTGTATGAAATTTCAGAAACATTATAACCATAATAAACATTTAAATAAACATCAACACTAAATTTACCATTTTCATTTGAAACTTTAACACCTTCGTAATAGTTTTTACCAAACCATCTTTTTAGTGCCGATCCAAAATTTTCAACCAAAGAACTTACACCCGAAATTTCTTTGGCAGCTAAATTTACTACTGACAAAATAATATTCTTATTAAATGTAACATTTCCTTTTGTAACCTTATTTGTTGCATCATTATTACTGTATAACATGAAAAACCTCTTTAAAATCGTTACATAAATAATAACATTATTTTTTTAATTTTGCAATTATTCTACTGGGAATATTTTAATATTATCTAAACTATAATCGGTTTGTCCTTGAATAACATCAACAATTTGAGCAACTTCACTTTCAGCAAGTTCAGCACTTTTTACAATAACATTAATATTGGAAGCAGATGTTGAAACAACAACATCGTCAAATCCTTTAGCTTTAATTAAACCTTCTAACGACAATTCTGTTTCCATTAATGAAATTAATTCAGCTCTTTTTGTTTCTGCAGCTGTTTTACTTTCAGCACTTGAACTTGCACTTGCAATAATAGCATCTAAATATAAAATTTCTTCATTTCTAGTATCAATTCTATCAGCCCTATATGTAGAAAAAAAGTTTCCGGTAGTAACAACTTCACCACTCGCTTCGGTTGCAATTTTATTGTTTAAAACAATATTTAAAACCCCTGTTACAACCAACAATAAACAAAAACTTGAAATAATAATAAATTTCTTTTTCTTTGTCATTTTCATAAATAAACTCCTTAAAAATAAATTTGAATGTTATTATTAGAAACACCCAATAAAGCTTGAACAGCATTAAATAAATCCATTTTAACCCTTACATCTTTAGCCCCTTCAGCAACAACCACAACACCAGTAACTTTGGGTGTAATCTCATACAAAACCATAGCAGAATTATTCCCCGAAGAGTTAATAATTATAGGTTTTTGTAAACTAGTTGATGTTGTAGTTGTTCCAGCCCCATTAGAAATAATATTTGTTTTTTCATCAGAGTTTGAAGCAACTTTAATTTCTGGACTACTTTCAACAGTAACCATAACATTAATATTTCCTACACCATCTATATTTTTAAGCACCTCCACCAGTTTTAATTCAAGTTTTTCACAGTATTCCAAACTGGTCATATATGCCAAACTTTTATCACTATTCGTTTTAACCGTTTTTATACCATTTGAACTGTTTAATATAATTAATGCAAATACAGAAAAAAATAGAACAATTAATACAACTTTAACCTGTTTATTTTTGAAAAAATTTGTAAAATTACCTCTACCATTATTTATTTTATCATCATCCAAATTCTTATTATTTTCTACATTTAAAACATTGTTAAATTTCGCTTTATTAAGTGATTTTTTACAATTTTCTAAAAAACCACCAACCTTATTAAAAAAATTAAAATTATTATTTTTTTTATTTAAATTTTCGTCATCATTAATAATTACATTTTTATTGTTCTTTGTTAAGTTTTCAACAACAAAATCACTACCCATAAACAACAATATTCTCCTTACTAACACCTGCAATTTCAATTACAACATTTTTTATATCTTCAATAATTTTATCTTTCTCACTTTTTGAATTATTTTCTACATTTGTCAAATCAACAAAAGCTGAATTAAAGGACAAATTTTCTTCAAAAATACCACCATTCAATATAACCGACACATTTTTATATCCCATATGCTCAATATTCTTAATTATTTCAGATTCATAATATTCAACCTTGTTTAGATTGTTGTTATATATATAATTCAAATCAACAGAAATCCCATCACCTTTTAAAATATTGTAATTATTAGTAAAAAATAAAATAATTGGGTTAACAACAACATAGAGAACAAACAATGAAATAATATGTTTTAAAAAAACAGCTGTTTTTCCAGATGGCAAAATCACTTCCAACAAAACACTTATTAAAATAACACCTACAATATTTAGCAACCAAGAATACATACTCATACCTAAATAACATTTGCAGTAATCATAATTAAACCAACCGACAACAAATACATAAAAGCTAAACCCAACATTATTACAATTGGATAAACAAGGATTTTTCCACAACCAGCAGAAAAATTTGAAATCTTATTTTCTCCAATCGGTTGAAGTATTGCAGAAATAATCTGCATTGAAAATTTAACAACTAAAATTTTAATAATTGGTGAAAGAATTGTTAACATCATTAAAAACAAACCAACAATACCAACAGCATTTTTTATTATAATGCTTGAACATAAAATCAAATCAAAACCATCAGATAAATAACCACCAATTAACGGTATATAACTTTTAACAGCAAATTTTGTTGCCTTAATACTTATGCTATCAAACCTACCAGCAGAAATTCCCTGCAAGGTTAAGATTGTTCCAAACAAAGTAAATGTAATTCCAATCATCCATTTAAACAAACTAGAAAATAAATCAGTAAATTTATCTAATTTAATTGAAGATGATAAATTACCAACAACGGTAAACACAAAAGAAAAAATAAAAATAGGAAATAATATTTTTGAAAATAAAATAGAAACACCTTGTGCAAGTGTTGAAACCAATGGTTTATATATTGAAACAGAACTAACACCACCAACAGCAGTTAATAGTGTTAACATAATTGGAAAAATAATAGACATTTGACCTGTCATATTATCAATAGCACCCTTGGTAACACTAATAACATTAGTAATTAAGTTTGAAATAATAATTACAATAATAGAAAAACAAACAAAATGAATTAACGAAGAAACACCACTAGAACTATTACCTTTTAATAAATTTAAAACAGAAGACAAAATCGCAATCGCAATAACCATAAAAATTATTGGGACCATTAATTTAAATTCATTAAATAAAAACGAAAATAAAAAATCGGATATTGATGAATAGTTCGTGAAATAATCACCAACAGCAACACTTTTAACAACTTCAAAAAAAGTTAAATCTGAATTAAAAAAATTTATATTTGAAACATCATTCAAATAATTATCTAATTCGTCAAAATCTAAATTTGACAAACCATTAACAACATTTTCATTTAATTCATTTACTATTTTATTTGATTCACCCGAATTAGCTGAAACAATTAAGATCGGAGAAACATTAAAAAAACATGAGACACAAACTGATAAAAACAAGAATATTAATTTCATTTTATAAGTCCAACAATTGTATTTAACAAATTAGAAATTATTGGCATTGAAACAGACAAAATAATAATCTTACCAGCTAATATAATTTTATCTGCAATGCTTTGATTTCCTGAATCATTACAAATTCCAGCACCAAATTCAACTAAATAACCAATTCCAATTATCTTTAATATTATCACAAACAAATCTTTGTTTATGCCTGTTTGTGTAATGATATTGTCAATATCTAATACAATATTACCAATATATTGTATGATATGTGCTAAAATCACACATGAAGCAGCAATTAAAATTATTGGTGAAAATTCGGGTTTTATTTGCTTTATGATAATTATTATTACTGAAAACACAATTCCAATTAAAACAATTTTTAATAATTCCATAACACTTAATACAACATAAACAATTGTTGAATTTTAGTAAATAACTCACTAATCATATTTATAATCATAAACAAAACAACAACTACTCCAGCTAGTGTTGTAAGTGTTGCAATTTCATCTTTACCAGAGTGTTTCAATACCTGATTAACAACTGCTGTAAGTATTCCTATTGCCGCAATTTTAAAAATAACTTCAACACCCATACACTCTCCTATATAAAAACTATAAAAATAATAACTGCACCCAAAACTCCAAATTTTAAACCTAGTTCACCCTCTCTTTTGTTTTTATCATATAACTGATTACAGTAATTCTGTATCATATTTTTTCTAACATCTAAATTTTCCATCTCACCCCAAATATCATTTTTACCCAAGCTTAACACAAAATTTTTTATTAAATTTTCTTCTGATTTTGATAAATAATTTTGTTGATATTTATCACACAACCCCAAATAATAATATATTAAGTTTTTAAACTCTTTTGAAAATTGCCCATCACTATTTTTAACAATTTCTATAATGGTTGTTTTTCTCAATTTAATTTCCGTTTTTAACAAATCACAAAAATTTAATAAATCATAAAAAATAATTAATTTCTTTTTAAAATAGTTTGAATACAAATATCCTGTTATTATAACTGCACAACAACAAATAATTAATAATACTAGTTTCATTCACAATATATACAACTTAAATTTTCGTTATATACTCCTTCTAAACTACCAGGACCAAACCTTTTATTTAAAACTACAAATCTCTCAAATAATCCTAACTTTAAAAGAGCAGAAAGCTCTTTTTTATTTTTTAGTTCATTAATATTTTGTGCATGTATTGTAGCAACAACCTTAACACCAGAAGTCAATGCTCTTTCTATAATTAATAAGTCATCACTTAAATTTATTTCATCTGTAACTATAACATCAGGATTTAAACTTCTTATACCATTATCAAATGCAAACTTTTTATTGCAATTTAAAATAATATCAATATTATTACCCACCAACAAATTATTGTTTCCTGAAATCTCCAATCTTTCATCAACAACCAATACACTTATATTTTTATTTCTAGATGTAATTTGATTAATTAAATCTCTAATAAATGTTGTTTTACCAGCACCAGGTGCAGATATAATTAAGGTTGAATAAATAGAATCATTTTTTATTATGTAATTATAAGCAGACAAACTACAATTCTTTACAATATGTGGTATTCTAATATTTAAAGAGGTTATATTTTTTATTGTAAGTAGTTTTCCATTTTCAGAAACCACTTCACCAGCAACACCTATTCTAATTCCATCGCGATATGAAACAAAACCATTTAACAACTGTTCATTTATTGAATAAAAAGAATTATTACTAACAACCTTTAACAAATTTTGAATAACTTCTTTATCACAAACAATTACATTATTTAATTCATTTGAAACACCATTTGAAGTTAAATAAAAATAATTACCAGAACAATTAATCAAAATTGGCTTATTAGCTCTTAATCTAATTTCGTTTATTTGTGAAAAATTTAATTTATTTAATGGATTTACAATATAATAAGGTAAAATTTCTTCAAACATAATTTAATTACACCCTTTATATATGTATATTTAAATGATTAAAATCTTTTAATGATATTAGAAATAAAAAAAGCCAAAACATTACTGTTTTGACAATTCTTAACAATATTTGATAATTATTACACATTATCATAAATTTCTTTTAAAATTAAAGCATCTTTGGCCATTACTTCGTTTGATTCACAAATTACAACAGGTGAAACATTAAACTCTTTTAAAACCTTTGCAAGTGGAGCAAATTCAGGTCCATAAATTTCATCTTCCAATGTTAAATGTCTAATCTCTCCCTTTGCACCATATTCAATTTTACTAAAATGAATATGTATTTTTTTCGCTTTTTCTTCCCCCAACTCATTAAAAATATAAGATATAATTTCTCTGTAATCATCTTCGGTTTTTAAACTACCTTGTGTTAATGCATTAATATGTCCAAAATCAATTGTAGGAATAAAATTAGGACTTAATTTACACATATCAACAATTTCCTTATATGTTCCAATTTGAGCAGGTTTTCCCATTGTTTCTAAACAAATTAAATAATCAGAAAACCCTAAAATGTCTAATCTTTCTTTTAACAATAACAAATTGTCATGTGCAAATTTAAGAGCTTCAGCCCTATCTAATTTTCCACATGAAGCTGGGTGCACAACCAATCGCCTACCACCAATAAGTTTAAGTTTTTCTAGTGAATTAACAACATACATAATACTATTTTCAATCTTATCAGGATCAGGATTTGCAAAATTAATATAGTAAGG
>JAZNIS010000009.1:0-22185 GCA_045577635.1 Clostridia bacterium | reverse complement strand
TGTTATTAGGAAATGGTATTATTTTTATATTTTTATTAGATGTGAAAATCTTATTGTTTTTATATTCTAGTTTAAATGTTACAGGTATAAATGTGGTGTTTTCTGCACAAAGTGGCTCACAACTGACAATAACTATGGGTTTTAAGACAATAATGTCAATAAAAAACTGTTTTTCGTTATCAATTATTCCAATAAATTCTCCGTTAATAAAAACATTGCAGGGTGTTTTAGAATAAAAATGTAAATTAAAATCGCTCATAATTTCACCTTTATTTTTTTAATATATTTTATGATTCTTATTTACATAATTATTACTTTTTTACCTGTTTAAATATTAAAAATTTGTAAATAATTTTTATGTTGAAAATGGAGTGCTTTTTATGGTTTTAAAATGTTTTAAGTTTGTAAAATCTGTAAAATTTAAAAGGGTTGTTTTTAAATTAAATTCAAATTGTAAGGTGTTAAAATTTAAACAAAAAAATGTAGATGTTTTATCTGATTCTGATACTATGGCATTAGTTTTAGGTGTGGTAAATTTAATTAAAAATAATGCCATTAAAAAAACTGAATTTTTGCTTGGTAACAAGTTGGAATATTATAAAAAAATTATCAACAATAATTTAAGTTTAATAAGCGAATTACAAGACGAAATTAAAAAATTAAAAGGAAGTTAATTACTTAATTGTAATTACAATTTAAGTTTGCTATAATATATTTAGTAATGAAATTTATAAGGATTTTTTAACTTGCTAAATATATATTATTCTAAAACTGTAAATGGTTGTTTAGATTCTATGTTTAATACAATTAAGAAAAACCGTGGACAATGTTCACAGGTTATTTTTACTCCTGATAGAATGAATATGCAAATTGAAGAACTTATTTTTGATTCGTTGGGTGAAGAGTGTTTTTTTGATATTGATGTAACAACTTTAACAAGATTTACTAATAAAATAATTACGAATAATAATATAAATTTTAATGTGCTAACCAAACCTGTTTGTGTAGCTGTTATTAAAAAAATTTTAAACGAAAACAAAGATAGTTTTTCAACAATTAAAAAGGCAATTAATTTTAATGGTTTTGCAAGTACTTTGTTTGATACAATTAGTATGTTTAAAAGTTGTAATGTAAACATTGAACAACTTAATGTTCAAACTAAAAACCGAAACTTAAATTCTAAATTGTCTGATTTAAAATTGGTGTATGAAAAATATGAAGAATTTTTACAAAACGATTACACCGATAGTTTTAATAAATTAAATTTATTAGCCACATTAATTAAAAGTTGTGATTTTAAAAACACACATTTTTATTTTGTTGGATTCAATGATTTTACTCCGCAAATGTACGGTGTTATTGCTGAACTTATTAAGTATTCAGCAAGTGTTAATATTGCTTGTGCTGTTGGTTTTATTGACGAATTAAACAATAAAAACATTTTCTTAAACAATGTGTATTTAGGTTTAATTGATTTGTGCACAGTTAAGGGTTTAACTTATAACAAAATTTATTGTAGGTCAACTTTTAAAAATGAATTTAACGAAATTTCAAATAATTTGTTTGCTTTAAAATTGCAACCATCAAAAATAGCCGCTAACAACATAGAACTTTATAAGTTTAACAATGCTTATGATGAAGTTTGTTTTGCAATTAAAAAAATGCAGTGGTTAATAATTAATAAGGGTTTTAAGTATAGCGATTTTGTAATCATAACTCCTAGTTTAATGGAATATAAGCAACAACTTGAAACTTTGTTTGTTCAAAACAATATCACATATTTTTTTGATGAAAGCGAACCAATTAATGCATCAATTGTTTTAAGATTTTATTTGGATTTGTTTGATTTGATTTTAAGCAATTTTAACAAAATTGATTTGTTAAACTTTATTCGTCTTTACACAAAATTAGATGTTGATGTAATTAATAACTTTGAAAATGTAATTGAAAAATCAGGATATAATTATTCGGGTTTATTAAAACCAATTAAACACTTACATAATGAAAACTTAAATCCTGTTTATGTTGAATTAGGTAAAATAGAAAATCTATATAATAAATTGAAGCAAAGTGGTAGTTTAGATGCAATTATTGAAGAGTTGTTAATTTTTGCTGAAGAATTTGGTTTTAATAAATTAATTAACGATTTAAGCGAAACCTACAAACAAAAAAATAATGTTTTAGAGTTTAACAAATTAAACAATGTTATAAACAAAATCAACAAAGGGTTTAAGGAACTATCAACAGTTTTAACAAATTATCAAACTTCGCTTTTAGATGGTTTTAATATCATTAAAGCTTATTTTGAAAACATCACTGTTGTTATGCCACCAATTTTATCTGATAGTGTTTTAGTAACTGATATTGTTAAGGGAGAACTTCCAAATAAAAAGTTTGCAATATTTTTAGGTGCACAGGAAGGTAAAATGCCTATTGTTCAAAACGATTTAGGGTTAATTACCGACCAAGATATAAATTTACTTAACAGTTCGTTTAAACTTAATCCAACTGTCAATTTAATTAATAAACGAAATAAGTTTAAAATATATGAAAGTTTGTTAAAGTTTAATCAAATTTTAATTGGTTATGTTGCTGTAACTCCGGGTGGTGAAAAAATTATGCCAAGCGAAGTTATTAACAATTTAACTATATTGTTTCCAAATTTAAAAATTATAAATGGAAGTTTGTTGCAACGAAGTTATCAAAACGAATTAACTAACAATTATTTTATGTTTAACAATTCTAATGTTTCTTTTGCTAGATCAAACTTAATTAATAATTTAAAGTTGAGTCAAACAGACAACTCAAAAACAGTTATTCAAAATTCATCAACAATATATTCGGCATTAAAAAAACATAATGATAACCCTGAAAAATTTGTTGATAACTTAAATTATGTAAACAATGTTAATCCTTTATATGATTCAACAATATTCCTATCAAAAGGTGATGTTAGTGTTAGTGAAATAGAGTGTTTTTATGCTTGCCCGTTCAAACATTTTGTTGAGTATGGTTTAAATTTAAAAAAGGAAGAAAATTCTGAAATTACAGCATTAGAATATGGTAACATTTTACATGAATACACAAAAGAAATAGTCCCTATTATTCATAAAGGGAATTTAGATAAAAATGAATTAAAAGAAACTTCACTAAACATTATTAATAATATTTTAAATAAAAAGATTTATGAACATTTAACATTAAATCCAACAAATCAAAACGATTTAAAAAGTTTAAAAAGAGAAATATTTAGGATTAATGATGCTTTAATTAGGTTAGATGAAAGTTCAACATTAAATCCTAATTGGTTAGAGAAAGGATTTAAAGGTTTTGAAATATCAAATGGTAATATGTCCATAGGTTTAAAGGGTATTATTGACCGTGTTGATTTTGATGATGATAGTTTTTCTGTTATAGATTATAAAACAGGTGAAAGTGAGTTTAAGGATTTTAGTGATATAGCAAACGGTAAAAAACTTCAACTTATAATTTATGCTTACATTGTTTCAAAGAAAACAGGCAAAACACCTATTGGAACATTTTATATGCCACTTAAAAACACCTTTTCAAAAAACGATACGGAAGAGTTATATAAATTAAAGGGTGTTATTTCACAAAACATTACAGACATATTAAAAATTGATAAAAACTTACAAAACAATAGTTACACAAGTAATATTTTACCTTTAAAAACCAAAAAAGATGGCGGAGTAACAGGTAAAATACAGTTAACCCATGAAGAATTTAATAAATTTATAGATTATGCCGTTTCTATGGTGTTAATTGCAGTTGAAAAAATTAAAAAGGGTGAAATTAAACCTTCTCCACTAAAAAATGGAAATAAATCAACTTGTGATTATTGTGAATATGTTGGCTTGTGTAAATTTAGTGAAAAGCAGGGCAACGAATATAATACTTATAAAAAAGTTAAAACAGTTGCAGAATTGGAGAATTAATGGCAAACGGTTTAAATGATGAACAAAATTTGTTTGTTAACACAATTAACAACAATATTTTGGTTTCAGCATCAGCTGGTAGTGGAAAAACAACTACCATGATTGAAAAATTAAAAAACTTAATACTTGAAAATAAAGTTCCGGTAGAAAATTTACTAGTGGTAACTTTTACCGAAGCTGCTGCAAGTGAAATGAAACAAAAGTTATATACAAAACTTGCCAAAGAAATTTCAGGCAGAAATTTGCCTGATGATGAGCTTAATTATTTTTATGAACAGTTGTTTCAAATATCAACTGCCGATATAGGAACATTGCATTCTGTTTGTCGTAAAATTGTTTCAAAATATTTTCACGAAATTAATATTGAACCAAATTTTGGAATTTTAACAAATGAAGAGTTTTTGAATTTATTTAATCAATCATTAGATAGGGTTTTTGAAAAATATATTAATGATGCTGATGAAGATTTTTATTTGCTTTATGAAAGTTTTAATGATAAAAGGTCTGATTTAAAATTAAGAACAATAATAACAACAATTTATAATTATTTAAGTGAAAAAAGTGATGAAAAATCATATATAGATTTTTGTGTTAATGATTGCTTAAATACCGATTTAAATAATAACATTTGTTCACAATATGTGTTTGATTACTTTAAATCAAAAATAAACAAATTTCTATATGAAATTTTAGAGTATAAAAAAATTATTTCTCACGAAAAATTATCAAGTTATTTATCATTATTGTTTGAAAAGGTGAGTGTTTTAAATAACACAACAAAGTTTTCGGAATTGGTTACAGAGTTGCAAAACTTTAAAGCTCCAACATTAAATGACCCTAAACAGCCAGAGCTTGTTGAAATTTTTGAAAACTTAAAATTGTCGGTTGAAACTTTTAAAAAGAATGTTATTGCAGAAGCAAAAAAACAAACAGTTTTATTAACTGCCGAAAGTTTTAAAGAAGTAACTGAAAATTTAAAAGTTTATTATTTAAAATTGTTTGAAATAACGGAAAAAGTGAAAGAAGAATATGCAAAAATGAAAAGGGATATTGGAAAACTTGATTTTTCAGATTTGCAAATTTTCACATTACAAATTTTAAAAAATGAAACAATAAAAGAAGAATTAAAAAACAATTATAAATACATATTTGTTGATGAGTATCAGGATACCAACCAAATACAGGAAGACATAATTCAATGTTTAAGTAATGGTAAAAACTTAAATATGATAGGTGATATTAAACAAAGTATTTATGCTTTCCGTCAATGTATGCCAGAGATATTTTTAAATAAGTATAGAGAGTATATTCCTAACTTAAACAAACAATTAATTTTGTTAAATAAAAATTATAGATGTAGTTTGGAAGTTGTTAATTTTGTTAACTATTGTTTTAACACTTTAATAACAGAAAACACTATTGGTATAAATTATAAAAAAGATGCCTCTTTGGTTTGTGGAAGTGAAAATAGTGGAGCTGTTGAAATTAGAATTATTAACACTAACACCGAAACAGAAACTGATGAAGAATCTACTGAAGAACAAGAAGACGAAACATCTTCAAAAGATATTGCTGAGGCAATTGAAGTTGCTAGAATTATTGAAGAAAATTATGGTAGAGAATATTATGATTCTGCAACCAAAACAACTAAAAAATTAGATTATAAAGATATTGCAATTTTAGTTAGAGATTCAAAGGGTTATGCTGTTACTTTATATAATATTTTAAAGGCACATCAAATTCCTGTTAGCACAACAATAAAAACAACTTTGTTTAACACACAAGAAATTAAACCACTATATAGCTTATTAAAACTAATAACAAATTCAAGTTTAGAAATTGATATTTGTAATGTTTTATTAAGTCCGTTAATTGGTGTAACTTACAACGAATTAGTTGAAATAAAACAAATTAATAAAACAGATAGTTTTTACAATAATTTACATAATTACATAGTTAATGGCAAAAACACTGTACTTATTGACAAATTAAACAACTATAATCAAATTTTAAACTGGTTAAGATATAAATTAAATTATTCAACAATTATGGAAACCATTAATAGTTTGGTTATTAAATATGATTTAATTAACCACTATTTAAGTTTGCCAAACGGTGAAGAAATGGCTGAAAATATTAAGCAATTTATTATGCTTTTAGGCAATTCTGGTTTTGATTATAATTTAAATAAATGTTTAAAATTTTTAAAATCACTCTCTAATAAAGATGACTTTTTAATATCGGTTGAAGCTGGTGATAATGCTGTAAAAATTTTAACGATGCACAAGTCAAAAGGGTTAGAATATCCATGTGTAATTTTAAGTAATTTAGGTAAACAATTTAACCGTATGGTTTTACGAAGTGATGTTGTTTTAACCAATAAACTTGGATTAGGAATTAATTTTAGAAATATTGATTCTCACAAGGAAGTTGCAACAATTCAAAAAAATGCAAATAAATTATTTGAATTAAATCAACAATTGGAAGAACAAATTAGGTTGTTGTATGTTTCATTAACTAGGGCAAGAAACTTTTTATTTTTAACAGGTTGCTATAATTTAAAATCGTTTATTAGCAAACAAAACAAACATATTTATAGTTCAACAACTTTTTTAGATTTAATTTTTAAATCGTTTGTCAAGCATGAAAAATTTGGTTTTATTAATGCTAAACCAGAATTTTATTTTTCTATTTTAACAACTGCTGTTAATTGCAAAATTAAAAACTTAACTGATTATTTAAATATTGAAAATACAACCAATAAAATTTTATTAGGTGCTGAAAATAAAGAACTTGTTAATCAAATGCTTCAAAACTTTGAAAAGGTAAATGTTGAATCAAATGAAAAACTTGCAACTAAAACAAGTGTTACAGGTTTAATGAGAGAAGATGATTATGTTAACGAAAATGAACTTGGTTTGCAAATAGGGTTTAACGAAACGGTTAAAAATAATTTAAGCTTAAAAATTGGAAATGCTTATCATAAAGTAATGCAAAAATTAAATTACACCGAAAGTTTAGAAGATGTTAAAGTTTTAATTAACAATTTGTTTATAACAGGTGAAATTGAAAGCGAAGTAAAACCATATTTAAATGCAAACAAAATTTTTAAGGGATTAACCGAAGTAAAAAAATTAATAAATAAAAACACAAAAATTTTAAAGGAACAACAGTTTTTATTAAAAACAGCATATAACGATGTCGTTGAAACAAGTGATAATAATCAAAAGGTTTTAATTCAGGGTGTTGTTGATTTAATTTTAGTAAATGATAATACGGCAATTTTAATTGATTTTAAAACAAACAAAACAAAAGATGTTGCAAAACTAATTAATTCATATAGTTTGCAATTAGAAGTTTATAAAAGGGCTGTTGAAAAGGGTTTAAAAGTAAAAGTTGTTTCTTCAAAACTTTATTTGTTTGAATCAGAAACATTTATTGAAATTGTTTAAAATAAAAAACATAAATGGTAAATTTGCTGTTTATGTTTTTTTGTTCATATTTACATTTTTGCATATATTAATAATATTAAAATAATTTTAATAAATTTAACAAAATTCATTAGTAATAAAAAAGCGATTGTGTTATACTACAATTAATGTTATGTATATTACATAGGAGAATGAAAGGGAGAATAATATGAATATTTTTAATTCACTTACTGCATTTTTAAAAGAGTTAAGTAATTATGTTACCTTTGACTATTTGGTTTACGGTAGTTTAGGTTTAACATTGTTTGTTTTACTTGCCTCAATTATCAGAACAAACTTCACATATGAAGTAAAATTATTAAGAAATGTTACAAAACTTAACAAATATTTCGCTAAAAATCCTTATGTTAATGATGAAAACATCGTGGAGTTAAACGATAGGATGAAAAATGTGCCAAAAACTTTAAGGTATTGTTGGCAAGAATATATGCTTAATCGTGATAAAGCTCCTAGCGAATATATGAACACTGTTTCTTGTGTTGATCAACCAAGTAAAACAAGTGCATATGCAAACACAGCAACTTCAGTTGGAACATTCTCTGTAATTATTGCTGGCTTAACATTGCTTTTAGGTTTAGCAAGAATGTCTAACGACACAGAAATTAGATTGAATCCATTTTTCTTTGAAGTTTTCTTATTGCCATTGTTTGTAATTTTATTAGGATTCCTATTTGTAGTATTTTTAAGAGCAAGACACACATCAATTATTGCTGACTTATATTTCACTTTCCATGAATTTGAAAGAAATATGAATAAAGCTTGTACAACAATGCCTGCTTTTATTGACTATGAAGTTTTATTTACTAAAAAAGAAATTAAAGAAGGTATTCCTGTATTACAAGATTATCTAGAAAAAAGAGCAATTGAAGAAAAAAGAGAAAGAGAAGAAGCAGAACTTAATGCTAGCAAATTTGAATATTACGATTTTGATGAACTTGGTGTAGATAATGCATTACTTCTAGAAAGAGCAATGAAGGAATGTGAAAAATATATTAATGTTAAAAGAGATTTAACAGTTAAAGTTCAATCAAAAGAAACCGAAATGTTCAACTATCAAAAGAACTTTGATGAAGTTACAAAAGATTTTGAAAGAAAAGCACAAGCTTCTAGAGAAACTATTGCACAACTTACTGATCAAATTAACCAAACAACAGTTAAAATTGAAGCTAACTACATGAAGAAAAGATTAAACGAAGAACAAACAAGGCTTCAACAATTAGAAAAAGATTACGAACTTGCAACAACAAGGTTCCAAAAACAACAAGATGAAATGCAAGCTGAAGTTACCGCATTCAACTCTGAAATTGCTAAACGCCGTACAACAACCGAAGAAGCTATGAAAGCTGAATGTAAAAACTATGCTAACAAAATTTACGGTCAAATTTCAAAAACCGTTCAAGAACAAAGCAAACCTTATATTGACCAAATTAACGAAGATAAAGCTAATTTAGAACAAACAATTAACGAATTAAAAACTAATTTAGCAACAAAAACTGATGAACTTGCTAAAACAACTAGCGAATTAACAACAAAAACAGAAGAATATAACATTAAAGTTGCCGAATTAAAATCTTTAAAAGAACTTAAAGCATATTTAACTTCTCCAGAATTTAAACAAAGCTTTATGAGTAAAAAAGAAATTAAAGAACTTAAAGATGGTCGTCAAGTTGAAATTTCTGAAGATGTTGTTAAACAAATTGCTGATCTTGAAGATAGGGTTCGTTTAGCAGAACAAAATTCTATTTTATATCAAGATAAAATTACATTACTTGAAAGAAATTTAGAAGCTGCTGAAAAGGAAGTTCAACAAACTAAAAAGTTAAATAACGAATTGTTTGAAAAAGCAAAAACTGCCAGAGTTAATGAACAAAAAGCTGCAGAACTTACAACTGTTAAACCAGAAAAATTAGGTTTAAATTTTGGTCCATTAACAAAGCCAACTGCAACTAAAACAGCTGCTCCAAAAAGACCTATAGGTGCTGCAAGAACTCCTGGTAAAAAAGCATCATTAAATTCTTTACTTGATGCTGTAAACAAAATGCAAACAGATAGTTTAAGCAGTAAAACTGTTTCTTCAAAAGCTAGAACAAGCAAACCTGTTCCAAAGCCACAAAGTGAAGAATAATTAAAAATAAAAAGTCCGTTTTTTAACGGGCTTTTTTGTTTTATAAACTATACTTTGTTAATTCTCTAATTTTACCATTAATTCTAGCAATATCTAAAACCTTAGAATTAATAATTTGATTTTCTTTAATAATTATTTCTCCATTAAAATTCATAATATTTTTGCTAACTTTTCTGTTAAGTAAAAAGTTAAAATTTGCAACAGAACGGTTAGGTAAAATTGTGCTAGTTTTTTCTAAAATTTTAACGGGTAAATTATTGGTGTTTTTGTTAATTATTTCAATTTTTTCTTTTTGTTTAAATTGGCTTAATTTAGGTGCTTTTTTGTTTTCGGAACAAATAATAATTGCACTTTCTGAAAGGTTTAAAATTTGCTTTAAATTAACCGTTTTATTCTCTTGTGAATCAAGCGAAATTATGTTAAATTTTTCATCCAAATTTATATCAATAACATAACCCAAAAAGTCACCATTAATGTTAACAACAATGCTGTTAATTGGGCTAAAACAATCTTTGATTTCTTGCTCTTTGCTATCCATTAAATTTAACACAGAAGAGTTTTTTATTATAACAGTATTGTTTCCTAATTTATAAATATCTTTGGTGTCTAAAACAAAAAATTCTTCATCATTACGACTAATAATTAAATACTTTGCTTGTTTTTTATTATTGAATAAAATGTTGTTTACAACACCTTCAACTTGTCCATCAAAAACACTAACAACAAAGCTTGAAATAATGTTACTTACTTTCCACATAATTCCCCCAAAAAATAATAATAAATAGTAGTTGTGGCTAACTTTTACTACTAATGTATATGCAAAAACTGAAAAGTTTATTATTTATATATATAATTAATTATATTTTATTTTGCATTATTTCAAAATGTTGCTATAATCGTAGGTAAGATTAGGGTGGGTACTATGGGCTTTCTATCAAATTTAAAAAAAATATTCAATAAAAATATTGAATGTGGCGAAGAGTTGGTTGGCCATTTTATTTATTTGTATCCAAGTAGTAATCGTATTGTACATGTAAACTCACACATAATTGTTCCTGATGATTATTTTGCAGTGTTTGTTTGTAACGATAGGGTAACCGATGTGTTGCCACCAGGAAAACATAAAATTTCTGGAGCAGTATTACCTAAATCTTTTGCTAAAACCCGAATTGATAAACCAAATAAATATGGTAATTACAAAAAGAAATTTAAAGCTGATATTTACTATGTTTTTAAAGGGGTTATGGAACAACAACAATTTTGTTCTTTTGATAAATTCTTTAAAAAATCAAGCCATTTTGGAAGGGTTAAAGGTTATACTGAAGGGTTGTTAGATATTCAAGTAACCGATCCTGAACAATTGTTTAAAGTTTTACTAATTGATAGGTATTACATAAAAAATAAAGAAGGAATTAAACTAGTAACAGGGTATATTGGCAACGAAGTAAATAGAATGCTTGAAAGTGGTGATTTGGGCTTTACTGAAATCATTTTAAATCCTGCCGCTTTTAAACAAGCACTAAATCCTGCAATTAATGCCAGAATAGAAAATTTAGGTGTAAGGGTTTATAATTTAGAAGTTTCAAGTTTTAAACTTAACCGAAAACTACAAAAACAAGTTGCTATGTTTTTAACTGAAAGAAAGCAGGTTCACGATCAATTTGAACAAAGTGGAATTAAATATACACCAGAGCAAATAGTGCCTGATAAAGTTGATGTTTCGTCATCTAATCCACAACAGCCAACTGCTTTTAGTAATGAAGTTGAAGAACAGCCAAAGCCACAACAGACATTTGGTCAACAAGCAACCTATAATCAATCGTTCAATCAAATTCAAACACCTAATCAAAATGTGGCAAGTGCAAATAATAATCCTCCACAAATTATTAGAAGGGGTGGGTTTAATCCGCAACAAAACTTGCAACAAAAAACTGAGTATAAAGCACAAATTAACACAAATGAAGTGTTCAAATCTGAAAATAAAAAAGTATGTAAATTTTGCAATTCAACCATAGATGGTGCAGCTATGTTCTGTCCAAAATGTGGTTTTAAACAATAAAAAGGAAGTGTGTTATGGAAAAAGAAGTAAAATTAGCAAAATCAACAAAACAATATGCTAAAAAACAAACCAAAAAATTTAAAAAAGAATTAACCATTGGTGAAGCATTAAAAATGCACGAAGGGGTTGAAGCTGTTTTAAGTGGATTTGGTATGCATTGTTTTACCTGTCCATTTAGTTTGATGGAAACACTTGAACAAGCTGCTATGGTGCATGATGTTTCAATTGATTTAATGATGGAAAAATTAAATGAATTATTAAAATAATAAAGATAAAGTAAAATGTAAAGTGGGAAAATATGGCTAGAATAAGCAGACGAGCAAAACTAAATTTAACAGTGTTTTTGTCTATGGCAGTTGTAGGAGCTGCTGTTGCTCTTTTTGTTATTTTTATTATGCCTAAAATGGCAACCGTTAAGTTTGTTGATGCTGCAAATGTAAATACCGAAATAGCAGATTCAATTTCGTTGGAAAAGGGCACAACCTTACCGTTGGAGTTGCCAAGGCCAACAAAATATGGTCACTATTTTGATGATTGGTATTATTCAAAAGAAGTTAATGAAAATGTAAAAGTTAACCCAGGGGTTGATATTATTGATGATGATACAACACTGTATGGTAACTTTATTGCAAGTAAATTTACCGTTAAATATAACTTAAATGGTGGTTTTGGTAACAATATTCCTGATAAAACCGAAACTTATAATGTAATATTTAAATTGCCTACTGAAATTGCCGCTGGAATTTATAAACCAGATTTAGTTTTAAAAGGTTGGTGTAAAAGCCCAGAAGGTAAAGATGTTTTGTTTAAACCGGGTGAAGAAGTTAAAATGTTTGGTGAAGACACAACATTATATGCAATTTGGGGACCACCACAAACAACAGTTTATTATGTTGGTGGAATTGGCACTGAATATATTTATCAAAAAACCTTTGATTCTAATGCAGTTATTCCTGATGAAGATGATAACCGTAGAGATGCTTATAGGTATGGTTATAACTTTGAAGGTTGGTATACTGACGAAACTTATACAACTAGAATTGATTTTGACACCTTTATTTTAAGGGGTAATGAAGTTAGAATTTATGCTAAATTTACACCAAAAAGATATACTGTAACATTTATGTTAGATGGTGCAGTTTATGAAACACAAGATGTTTATTTTGATGGTAAAATTGCAATTCCTAACATTGAACCAACTAAAATTGGCTCTGTGTTTGTTGGTTGGTTTGTTGATGAAACAGGATTTTCAACATATAACTTTGATACAGTTATTAAAGATGATCCACCAAAAACAACCACATTATATGGTAAATGGGGAGAAATTCCACAAGTTGAAGATGAAACTCCTGCATCGGCATTTAACTATACTAAAAACACAGATAATAACACTGTGTCAATTACAGGTATTAAGGATACAACTTTAAACTTAATTGTTTTCCCAAGACAAATTGATGGTTGGAATGTTGTAAGTATTTCAGGTATTAAAAACATGGAACAATTAACCGAAATTAGGCTTCCTTACACAATTAGAACAATTAGTGAAGATACATTTAGTGGTTGTCCAAAATTAACACAATATACAATGATTTCACAAAGTTCTTACTTTGTAGCAGAAAATGGAGTTTTATATTCTGCTGATTATAAAACATTATATAGGTATCCTGCTTCTAAACCAGAAACAAGTTACGAAACACATTCTGCAACCGAAACCATAATGCCTTATGCCTTTGGTAGTTCCAGAATTTTACAAAACTTAACCTTAAATGCTATCACAATTAACCAAAGTGCATTCTTTAACTGCACAAGCATTGTAAATTTAACTCTTTCAAATAAAGTATTAACAGTTGCCGAAAATGCATTTGTTCAATGTGGAAGTTTTGTAACAGTTGTGTCAAACACATCAAATGTTGTAGTTGAAAATGGTGCAATTTATAATGCAACTAAAAATAGATTAATTAAATACTTTAATAAAGATGCTAATGCTAATTATGTTGCTCCTGCATCACTAACTAGTGCAGATTCTTATGCATTTGCAAATTGCACAAATTTAATAAGTGCAACTTTCCAAGAAAACTTTAAAGTTATTGGTGGATATGCTTTTTATGGTTGCACAAGTTTAACAACATTAGAATTTAAAGCTCAAACATTTAATAGTGCAGGTGAAGGTATTTTAACAGGTTGTACTGCCATTGAAACAATTAGATGTAATATGGTTAGCACAAATCCACTTTACGGAAAGCTTCAAATGTCTCCAGAAACAAGCGATGAAATGTTTGAACAAATCTAAAAATTCTCATTATTATATATAATATTATAATAGGGAAAAATATACACATATTTATATGTCTCAAAAATTAAAGCAGCCAATGAAAATTTGGCTGTTTTTATTTTTGTGCAATTTAACCAAAAAATTAAAAGAATTATTTTTAAAATAAGTGTTGACTTTTGTACCATTTTTAGGTAAAATGTACTTGCTGTATTATGGGGTGAAGTGCAAAGTTACTCGTAAAACCGCCAATTTTAGGGGATAATTTGCATTTGACAAGTGTTCGTAACACAGATTGCGAACGACTAAACTCAAACATATTTTTTTTGTAGTACAGCACTAAACACACGGAAAAGTGTTATAAATATATAATAAATATGTAAATTTCTTGGGTTTAGGTAAGTTAATTTTTCATGGAGGTAAATTAATGGCAACACAAAAAATCAGAGTTAAACTTGCTGCATTTGATCACAACTTAATTGATCAAGCAAGTAAAAGAATTATTGACACTGCTTTAAAGTCAGGTGCAAAAGTTAGTGGACCAGTTCCTCTACCAACTAACAAAGAAGTTGTAACAATAATCCGTGCTCCTCATAAATATAAGGATTCACGCGAACAATTTGAGATGAGAACTCATAAAAGACTTATTGATATTTATAGCCCATCAGCAAAAGCAGTTGATGCTTTAATGAAATTAGAGCTACCTGCTGGTGTAGACATCAATATCAAATTATAAAAAACTGTAAGGAGAATTAAAGAATTATGAAAAAAGCAATTTTAGGCAAAAAACTTGGCATGACTCAAATTTTTTCCGCTAATGGTTTAGTTGTTCCTGTAACAGTTGTTGAAGCAGGTCCTTGCTTTGTAACACAAGTTAAAAGCATGGAAAAAGATGGCTACAATGCTGTTCAAGTGGCATTTGACGAAAAGCGCGAAAGTTTAGTTAGCAAACCAGAAATGGGCAAGTTCAAAAAAGCCGAAATCACACCAAAGCGTTATGTTAAAGAATTTACTTTAGATAATGCACAAGAATACCAATTAGGTGCTAAAATTGATTGTTCTATTTTTAGCGAAGGCGACCTAGTTGATGTAGTAGGAACAAGTAAAGGTCATGGTTGGTCTGGCCTTATTAAAAAATGGAACTTCAACCGTATGAGAATGACTCACGGTAACGGTCCTGTTCATCGCCACGCTGGTGGTAATGGTGCCAACACATATCCAGGTAAGGTTTTCAAAGGTCACAAAATGAGTGGCAGATGGGGACACGAAAGAGTTACCATCCAAAACTTAAAAGTTGTTAAAGTTGATCCAGATCGTAACATCCTTTTAATTAAAGGTGCTGTTCCAGGTGCTAGAGGAAGCCTTCTAACAATTAAAGAAGCAGTTAAGGCTAATTAAGGAGAGGTTGAATTATGAACGTTAAAGTTTTAAATATTTCAGGTGAAGAAGTTGGAACCTTAAAGTTAAGCGATGAAGTTTTTAAACAAGAATACAACGAAGGATTAATTCATCAAGTTGTTGTTGCTTATTTAGCAAATCTTCGTCAAGGTACAAAAAGTACTTTAACTCGTTCCGAAGTTCGCGGACATGCTAAAAAACCTTGGAGACAAAAACACACTGGCCGTGCTCGTCATGGTTCAACTAAAGGACCACAATGGAGAGGTGGTGGTGTTGTATTTGCTATGAAACCAAGAGATTTCTCTAAAAAGGTTAACAAAGAAGCAAAAAGAACCGCATTCAGAAGTGCAATCAGCACAAAATTACAAAATCAAGAACTTATCGTTGTTGATAACTTAAATTTAAAAGAAGCAAAAACAAAATTAATGGCTCAAGTTTTAAAGAACTTAAAAATTGAAAAATCTGTTGTTTTTGTAACAAAAGAAAAAGACGAATTGGTTATGAGAGCATCAAACAATATTGCTAATGTTGAAGTAACCAATGCAAGTGTATTAAATGTTTACGACATTGTTTCAAACGACAAAGTTGTTTTAACACAAGATGCTGCTAAATACTTAGAGGAGGCTTATAAAGGATAATGAAAGAATTTGATATTATTGTAAAACCACTTTTAAGTGAAAAAACTTATGCAAATATTGCTAATAAAAGATATGCATTTGTAGTTAAAAAAGATGCAAACAAAACAGAAATCAAATATGCAGTCGAACAATTATTTGGTGTTAAAGTTGCTAAAGTTAACACTGCAAATGTTGATGGAAAATTAAGAAGACAAGGAAAAACTCAAGGTTACACATCTGATTTCAAAAAAGCATATGTAACACTTACACAAGATTCTAAAACAATTGAGTTTTTTGACAGCTTGTCATAAGAGTTAAGGAGGAAATAAAATATGGCTATTAAAACATATAAAGCAACTTCTCCGGCTCGTCGTACTTACACCACAGCAAGTTTTGAAGAAGTAACAACAAATAAACCAGAAAAAAGTTTACTTGCTACTAAAAAGAAATTCGCTGGACGAAATAACCAAGGTACAATTACTGTAAGACATAAAGGCGGCGGAAACAGAGTTAAATACAGAATTATCGATTTCAAAAGAAACAAAGACAACATTCCTGCAAAAGTTGCTTCTATTGAATACGATCCAAACCGTTCTGCTTATATTGCATTACTAAATTATGCTGATGGCGAAAAACGTTACATTTTAGCACCTGTTGGTCTAAATGTTGGCGATACTGTTATGAGCGGACAAAATGTTGAAATTAAAGCAGGCAACTGCTTAAAACTTAAAGATATGCCTGTTGGTGCAGTTATCCATAATATTGAACTTCAACCTGGCAAAGGCGGACAAATCGTTCGTTCTGCTGGTAACGAAGCTAGACTTATGGCTAAAGAAGGTGCTTATGCTACTATTAAATTACCAAGTGGCGAAATGAGAATGGTTTCTAACGAATGCCGTGCAACAATCGGAACAGTTGGTAACACCGAACACGAAATCGTTTCTCTTGGTAAAGCAGGTCGTGTAAGACACATGGGTATCCGTCCTACCGTTCGTGGTTCTGTTATGAACCCTGTTGATCACCCTCATGGTGGTGGTGAAGGTAAGAGCCCAGTGGGAAGAAAATCACCACTTACTCCTTGGGGTAAACCTGCACTTGGTATGAAAACAAGAAAACACAAAAAACAAAGCAATAAGCTAATTATTAAGCGTGTTAATTAGGAGTGAAGTATGAGTAGGTCATTAAAGAAAAAACCTTATGTTGAAGGTAAATTATATAGTCGTATTGTTGAAATGAACGAAAGTGGCAAAAAACAAGTTATTAAAACTTGGAGCCGTTCTTCAACAATTTATCCTGAATTTATTGGACATACCATTGCAGTTCACAATGGCTCTAAACACATTCCTGTTTACTGCACAAGTGAAATGATTGGTCATAAATTAGGAGAATTCGCTCCAACCAGAACTTATAAAGGTCATGGAAGCGATAAAAAAGGTAAATAAGGAGTAAGTTATGGCAAAAAGAATTAGAGAAAAAGCCGCTGCTAGAATTGAAAACAAAGATCAACGTCCTTATGCTACTGCAAAATATGTTAGAATGGGTTCTTCAAAAGCTAAAAGAGTTATTGATTTAGTTGTTGGCAAACCTTATGCCGTAGCTGTTGCATTGCTAGAACAAACTCCTAGCACTGCAAGTGATGCAGTTTTAAAAGTTTTAAATTCAGCTGCTGCAAATGCAGAACACAATAAAGGCTTAAACAAAGAAGATTTATTTGTAGCTGAAGGCTATGCCAACCAAGGTCCAACTCTAAAAAGAGGAATTTGGAGAGGTAGAGGCGGCCACGATATTATACTAAAAAGGACTTGTCACATCACTATGGTGTTAGACACAGTTAAGAAGTAGGAGGTTTTCAATGGGTCAAAAAGTTAGTCCTCATGGAATAAGAGTTGGCATTAATAAAGATTGGAGTTCTTCTTGGATTGCTAATAAGAAAAACTTTTCAAAATTTTTAGTTGAAGACCAACAAATTCGTAAATTCATCAACAAAAAATATGCTACATGTGGTATTTCAAAAGTTGATATTGAAAGAACTGCTAACCGTGTTGTTGTTGATATCTATACTTCTCGTCCAGGTGTTTTAATTGGAAACAAGGGTGCAGGAGTTGAAGAACTTAAAAAAGAAGTATTAAATCTTACTGAAAATACTAATGTAAGTATTAATATTAAAGAAGTTAAAAAACCAGATTTAGATGCTATGTTAGTTGCACAATCAATTTGTTCACAACTTGAAAAAAGAGTTGCATTCCGTCGTGCTATGAAACAAGGTATGCAAAAAGTTATGAAAGCTGGAGCAAAAGGTTGCAAAATTATGATTAGTGGTCGTTTAGACGGTGCTGAAATTGCTAGAAGCGAACATTACCAAGAAGGTATGCTTCCACTTCAAACACTTCGTTCAGACATTGATTATGCTAATTGTATTGCACAAACAACTTATGGTGTTCTAGGTGTAAAAGTTTGGATTTGCAAAGGTGAAATTTTAGGTAAAAAAGCACCTGTTGCTAAAACTGAAGAACAAGGAGGAAATGCAAATGTTAATGCCTAAAAGAGCTAAACGTAGAAAACAGTTCCGTGGCAGAATGACAGGTAAAGCTACAAGAGGTAACAAAATTGCTTATGGTGAATATGCATTAGTTGCTACCGAACCTTGCTGGATGACAGCAAACCAAATTGAAGCTGCCAGAATTGCAATTTCTCGTTATACAAAAAGAGGTGGAAAACTTTGGATCAATGTTTTCCCACACAAACCAGTAACCAAAAAACCTGCTGAAGTTCGTATGGGTAAAGGTAAAGGTAATACAGAATTTTGGGTTGCTGTAGTTAAACCAGGTAGAGTACTATTTGAATTAGGTGAAGTTAACGAAGATATCGCTAGAGAAGCTATGAGACTTGCTGCTTATAAACTTCCTTGCAAAACTAAATTCGTTTCTAAATCTGATTTAGAAGCTGCTGCACCTCAAGAAATTATCGAAGGTGGTAATGAGTAATGAAAGCTAAAGAATTAAGAGAAATGACCAACGAAGAACTTAATGCTAAACTAAAAAGTTTAAAACAAGAACTTTTTAACCTTCGTTTTTCACATGCAACAGGTCAATTAACAAACCCTATGCAATTAAATAAGTGCAAAAAGGATATTGCTAAAGTAAACACAATATTAACCGAAAGAGCACAAAAATCTGAAGGAAAAGCGTAAGCGGTTGGAGGTTTAATATGAGTAATGAAACATTAAGAAATGCCCGTAGAACTCGTATGGGTGTTGTAGTAAGCAACAAAATGGATAAAACTGTTGTAGTTGCTTGTGTGGAAAACAAAAGACATCCAATTTACGGTAAAGTTTATAAACAAACCACAAAATTTAAAGCACACGATGAATTAAATGAATGTGGAATTGGCGATACCGTTGAAATTATGGAAACTCGTCCACTAAGTAAAGATAAATACTTTAGAGTAATTAGAATTGTAGAAAAAGCGAAATAAGGAGTAAATTATGGTACAACCACAAACAAAATTAAAAGTTGCCGATAACACAGGTGCTAAACAAATTATGTGTATTCGCGTTTTGGGTGGCTCTTTTAGAAGAAGCGGTAACATTGGTGACATAATTGTTGCTTCTGTTAAATCTGCTACTCCTGGTGGAGTTGTTAAAAAAGGCGATGTTGTTAAAGCAGTTATCGTTAGATCAAGCAAAGGAGTTCGTCGTCCAGATGGTTCTTATGTAAAATTTGATGATAATGCTGCAGTTATTATTGATAACCAAAAACAACCAAAAGGAACCCGTATTTTCGGACCAATTGCAAGAGAACTAAGAGATAAGGGATACATGAAAATTATTTCCCTTGCTCCTGAAGTGCTATAGGAGGTAATTATGGCAAATTTACATGTTAAAAAAGGCGATACAGTTGTTGTAATTGCTGGTAAAGATAAAGGTAAAACAGGTAAAGTATTAGTTGCTATGCCTGCCGAAAATGCAGTTATTGTTGAAAATGTAAACATTATCAACAAACATCAAAAAGCAAGAAATGCTCAAGAAAAAGGTGGCATCATTAAAACCGAAGGTAAAATTGATGCTTCTAATGTTCAAGTTATTTGCCCAGTTTGCAAAAAAGCAACAAGAATTGCTAACAGTGTTGTAGACGGCAAAAAAGTAAGAGTTTGCAAAGTGTGTGGTGCTTCATTAGATAAAGCAGTTACAATTAAAAAAGCAAACAAAAAAGCTGAAACTAAAGTTGTTGAAGCTACAAAAACAGCTAAAAAAGAAGCAAAACCTGCTACTAAAAAAGCTGCTCCAAAGAAAACTAGCACAACAGCTAAAACAGCAACAAAAACAACAAAAACAGCAGTAAGAAAAACTGCAGATAAAGGTTAAGGAGTTTCGTTATGGCAAAAGAATTAAATAGATTACATGAACACTATGTACAAAACGTAATTCCTGCATTACAAAAGGAATTAGGTTACACAAATGTTAACGCTGTTCCTAGAATTGAAAAAGTTGTAGTTAACCGTGGTTTAGGTGATTGCAAAGATAATCAACAATCTTTCAACAAAGCAGTTGATGAACTTGCAGCTATCACTGGTCAAAAACCAATTGTTACAACATCTAAAAAATCTATTGCTAACTTTAAATTAAGAGAAGGCATGAAAATTGGTGCTAAAGTTACTCTTCGTGGTGAAATTATGTACGAATTTTTAGATAAATTAATTTCTATCGCTCTTCCAAGAGTTAGAGATTTCCAAGGAATTAATCCAAATGCTTTTGACGGCAAAGGAAACTATTCTTTAGGTTTAACCGAACAATTAGTATTCCCAGAAATCAGCTTTGAAAAAATTGATAAAGTTAGAGGAATGGATATTGTAATAGTTACAACAGCAAAAACTGATAAGGAAGCCAAAGCTTTACTTGAAAAAGTTGGCTTACCATTTAAGGCATAGGTTGTTGGGAGGATAATATGGCAAGAAAAGCGTTAAAAGAAAAACAAAAAAGAACTCAAAAATTTTCAACTAGAGAATACACTCGTTGCAAACTTTGTGGCAGACCTCATTCTGTATTAAGAAAATACGGAATTTGCAGAGTATGCTTCAGAGAACTTGCATACAAAGGTGAAATTCCTGGTGTGAAAAAGAGCAGTTGGTAAGAGGAAGGAGGTTTTATTATGATTACAACAGATCCAATCGCTGATATGCTTACTCGTATGCGTAATGCTTTAACAGTTAAACATAAAACCGTTTCTGTTCCAGCTAGCAAAATGAAAGTAGCAATCGCTGAATTACTTAAAAATGAAGGTTATATTAATGATTATTCAGTAACAGAAGGCACAAAAGCTAACATTGTTATTGATTTAAAATATGGCCCAAACAACCAAAAAGTTATTAATGGTTTAAGAAGAATTTCTAAACCTGGCTTAAGAATTTATGCTAGTTACGAAGACCTTCCAAAAGTATTAAATGGTCTTGGTATTGCAATTGTTTCTACAAGCAAAGGTTTAATGACAGATAGGCAAGCTCGCGAACAAAAAATCGGTGGCGAAGTTCTTGCTTATGTATGGTAAGGAGGTTTTACAATATGTCAAGAATTGGTAAAAGTCCTATTACAGTTCCTGCAGGTGTTGAAGTTATTGTTGATGGAACACTTGTAACAGTTAAAGGACCAAAAGGAACATTATCTCAAAACATTAGTAAATACCTTACAGTTAACATTGAAAACAATGTTATTACCATTGTTAATAATGGTAAAGAAAAAGATGCTAATGCTAAATATGGTTTATACCGTCAATTAATCAACAACATGATTGTTGGTGTATCTGAAGGTTACAAGAAAACCTTAACAATTAACGGTGTTGGTTACAAAGCTGTTATGAAAGGTAATGATGTAGAATTAGGTTTAGGTTATTCTCATCCAATTTTAGTTAAAGCAGAAGAAGGTATTACCTTATCATGCGATAAAAACTCTGTTACCGTTAGCGGTATCAACAAAGAACAAGTTGGACAATTTGCTTCTCGTATCCGTGCGTTAAGGCCAGTTGAACCATATCATGCTTATGGTGTTTATTATTCCGACGAAGTTGTAAGACGCAAAGAAATTAAGAGCGGTAAGAAGTAAGAGGTATAAGTTATGATTAAAAAGATTAATAAAAATGAACTTAGAAAGAAACGCAGCATGCGAGTTAGAAAAAATATTCACGGAACAGAAGCTCGTCCAAGATTAAGCGTTTACAGAAGTTTAAGTCACATCTATGCACAAGTTATTAATGACGAAAATGGTACAACCATTGCAAG
>JAZNIS010000008.1:0-2186 GCA_045577635.1 Clostridia bacterium | reverse complement strand
TCAACTAAATCTAACTGTGCATCAGTTAGTGTGTAACGATTATCTGTTGGTGGAGGATTTCCACCGTCTTTGCGAAGCAAAACGACTGCTAAGATAGCAGACACTGCAACCACAACGGCTACAACACTCACAATTATTGCTTTTACTGAATTTTTTAATTTTTTCATATGAAACCTCATTTAAAATTCTTTTGTTTGCATAAATAGCACAAATCGTGATAGTTTCAGCAACCACACACACGCATAATAACGCACGATATGTATTATTTATAATACATCAATATTAGTATACCAAAATGCCCTAATTTTTACAAACGAAATGCTGAAATTTTCGAGTTTTTCGCAACTTTTTTTGCCATAGTTTTCATATAAAAACCATCGTCGTTATGCTTTAATAAATGACAAATTTTTAAAACAAAAACAATATAAAAGTTATCAACAAATCAAGCAGTATTTATTTAATAACCACCACCCCATTTAACTCTTGATTTTATCAATATGTCTCAAAGTTATTAACAAAGTTATTAACAATTTGCCTAGTTATTAACATAAAACATCTCATTTTTCACTTTTTCACAAAACAAATTTAAAAATTTTAACATTTTTTGTTGAAAAACAAATTTTCTAACCAGTCACCATTTTTGCTATAAAAAGATAAAAATTATAAAGTTTAAGACCCCAACAAGTGGATAAATCACCGACACACACACTGAAAAATCTAAAAAACCAACCAAAAGAGCCAACAAAAGCACAAAAAAGGTGCTTGATAAATTTTCAGCAAACACCTTATTTGCAGTTTGTTTCAACAAACACAAACATGACATCAGCGTTGTTGTAAGCCCTAAAAACAAACCAAACACAAACACATAAAACACAAATTTATTGCAATTTTTAAAATACTCAAACATTGGCATTGAAGTGGTTATCAAAGATATATTGTTATATATAAATAACATTATCGAGGCAATGATAAATGTGATCACCATCGTTATTGCCAACGCAAAACAAAACCTCTCTCTCCTTTTCATCTTCACTGCTCTTACACAACAAACCGATTTAACCTGTGTGATATTCATAAAGACATAACACACAACAATCATTGTTGAGCTTAAAACATTTTTTAAATTCAACTCACAAAACACATCATTATTTTTAAATTGAAGTTCAACCCCTTGATTGACAAAATTTAACAATATCATCACTGCCATAAAAAGCAACAAAATCATCATTAAAAAATTCACCTTACCTAAACACTCAACCCCAAAAATCAAAAGCAAAAATATCACAATAAGACACAAACAAAAAATTAAAAAATGGTTATTATTAAATAATAAATAAATTAAATTTCTAAGGCCCGAAATCATCGCACCCGAAACCAACAACGCACTCAAATTTGTCAAAAATATTTTCATCTTCAATTTGGTCAAAAATGTATTTTTTACATAATATTTATTAAGATTTTGCAAGTTAAACTCATTTTCAACTTGCAACGATTCATCCAGAATTTTTAACATTAAACAAAAAAACAATACTGAAAAAACAACCAATCCACCCCACCAAAAATTATTTACTCTCATAAAAAATTCAACAATTTCAGCGCCAGACAAAAAACCAACACCAGCGAAAGAACCGATGATTAAAACACCAATTTGAAGATATTCACACAAACAAACCAATCTGCCGCCACAGCCCCAATTTTTGCCCCAAAATCCACAAATTTTATTATTGTTTTTCATAATAAATTGATATGTTTTTACACACAAAAAAAGACTGGTTTAAACCAGTCTTTTTTATTTCAAAGCTTATTTATTAGAGTGGATTTCCCCAAACAACAGTTGCAGCAGAACCAGAATTGATGTAATACCAGTATGTGCCCCAAGCTGATGGTTTTGAAGGTTCAGCACAATAAATAACCAATGTTGACTTACATAGATAGAACGCACTTGAAGTTGTTCCAGAACCTTGAATAACTTTAATCTTGCTTCCAAGATGAACTTCTGCAAGATTAGAACATTCTCTAAATGCATAAGAGTCAATATATTCAAGAGTTGATGGAAGAATTACTTTTGTAAGTGCTGTTGCTTTATAGAACGCATAGCTCTCAATAGCAACCAATCCATTGTTGAATGTAAGTGTTTTAAGTTTTGCATTGTTTGCAAAAGCATATTCGCCAATAGACTTAACATT
>JAZNIS010000007.1:0-7550 GCA_045577635.1 Clostridia bacterium | reverse complement strand
ATGTTAAGGTTTTAGGTTTAAATCCTTCAAAGGATCGTATTAAATTATCATATAAAATAGGTTCGGTGTTTGGACAAAAAGAACAACTTTGGGTACATCTAAGTGCTATGGATAATTTTAAATTTTTTGGTTCAATATATGATATCAAAAAAGATGAATTAATGAAAAGGATAACAGAGTTATCTAATTTATTTGAAATTAATGAGTTTATTAATCAACCAGTTAAAAGTTTGAGTCTAGGACAAAGAATGAAGTGTGAAATGGTTGCAAGTTTACTTCATAACCCTAAAATGTTGTTCTTTGATGAACCAACTATTGGGTTAGACCCTATTGCAAAGGAAACACTTAGAAAATTAATTAAAAAGATAAATAAAGAACTAGGAACAACAATATTCTTTACTTCACACGATGTTGGGGATATTGAAGAAGTTTGTAAAAGAGTTATTATTATTAATAACGGAAAAATTGTGCTTGATGATAGTATGAAAAACTTAAAATATCATCACTTAAACAAAAAAATAGTTGAAGTTAACTTAAAAAACAAGGTTGAAATTAAAGAAACCGAAGGAATTAAAATTATAAAATCAAAAGACACATTATATAAAATTGAAGTTGATATGAATAAAACTTCTATGGATGAACTAATGGGATTGTTTAAAGCAGATGACTTGCAAGATATAACCATTTCAAGCACTCCATTAGAAGATATTATTAAAGATATTTATAGGGGAAAAGATGAATAAGTATTTTAGCATTTACAAAACAAGTTTTAAACAAGAAAGTAAAACAGTGGCAAACTCTTTTACTTCTGTTGTGTCTTTTGTGGTTATAATATACATCTTTCAACAATTATGGCAATTTATTTATGGTGGAAATGGTGGCGGAACATTAATAAATGGATACACTATTGAAATGATGATTTGGTATATGATTATGGCAGAAATATTAATGTATTCTGTTAATGCAAGGGCTGTAACTAGGGCTTTTGGAACCGATATTAAATCGGGTAAAATTGCTTATCAGTTAAACAAACCTTATAATTATTATGCTTATCAAGTTTCAAGCCAACTAGGTGGAATTGTTTGGAAGTTATTATTTTTAGTTCCAACAGGATTAATTATGGGCTTAATTTTATTAGGACCAATTCAAAACTTTTCAGTTTTATATGTTGTACCAATTTTTATAAGTTTAATGTTGGCAGTATTTTTAACCTGCATTATTTATGGAACGGTTGGTTTGCTATCTTTCTGGATTGAAGAATCTACACCATTTACTTGGATTATTCAAAAGTTTCAAATGTTGTTTGGATTATTCTTCCCACCAGAATTTTTCCCAACATGGTTACAACCTTTTATTAATTACAGTCCTGTTTATGCAATGATGAGTGGACCTTGTAAGTTACTTGCCAACTTTTCTTGGGAACTATTTTTACAAGTTTCTGTTTCACAAGTTGCCTATATAACAGCATTTGTGGTTCTTGGTTTAGTAATTTATCAATCTGGAACAAAGAAGGTGAATGTACATGGCGGTTAAAAATAATTTAAAATTAATGTTTAGTTATTTAATACTAAACCTAAAAAAGGAATGGAAATATAAAGCATCGTTTTTTATGCAAATAATAATGATGATTTTAAATGACTTATTCTTTATTATTCAATGGTTTATAATTTTTCAGTTGGTAGATAATATTGGTGGCTATGGTTTTAAGGAAACAATGCTTTTGTGGGGAATAGCTGCTGGTGGTTACGGAATATCACATGCATTTTTTGGTGGAGCATGGAACATTAAAGATATTGTGTATGAAGGCAAATTAGATGTTTACTTAACACAACCAAAAAATGTTTTGTTAAATGTTTGTTGTTCAACCACCGAAGTTTCTGCACTGGGTGATATTGCTTATGCTTTTGTTATTTTAGCAATTATAGGTGCTCCTTGGTATTGGTATTTATTAATGATTCCTGCCATGATTATTGCTGGGCTAATTTATGCTTCGGTTTATGTTACTTATGCATCACTCTGTTTTTACATTAAAAGGGGTGATGCTGTGGCAAAATCAGTTGAAGGAACAATTAACAAAGCAGGAAATTACCCAATGGCAATTTATAACACTTTTGTAAAAGGATTATTGTTTACAATTATTCCTGCTGCATTTTACACATTTGTTCCAGCACAATATTTCTTTTTAACACCAAATGTTTGGTGGATAATCGGTTCAATTTTAGTTACTACGGTTTGGGTTTTACTTGCATTTATTAGTTTTAAACTAGGTTTAAAAAAATATAATTCAGGAAACTTAATGGGTGGCAGATTATAAAATAAAAAACACACTAATTTGTGTGTTTTTTATTTGTTTTTACTATTATTTTGTTTTTCTTTTAATTTATAAATTTCTTCGGTTGCAAATGCAAGTTTAGAAATAACATTTTGTTTGGTAGGATAACAGTAAAGTGAATCGTTTTCGGTTGATAAATCAAAACAATCAAACGGTTTAATATAGCAATAATCATACTCAACATGTAAACTATTGTTGTCCATAGGTGTTCTATGAATTTTATAATCTTCACCGTTATAATGTCCTGTTAAAACAAAACCATTTTCGGGGTCGTGTGTAACTTTACCTTTTCCTAACGGAATAAATTTGTTACATCTTGGAAATCCATAAACTTCAACTTCATCTTCAAATTTATATTCGCCACTTTCAACTTGTTTTCTAACTTGTTCTCTTTCCCATTCAAACCAATCAGGAATATGTGAAAATTCTGTTTCGCCATTTAGTGCTGTAAGGGTTGTGTCTTCATTAAAATTCCATCTTTTGCCACATTCTTCGCAGAAAATTTCTGTGCCCTTACTTGCCATTTTGTTTTCGGTTAAGCAGTGTGGACATTGATATAAAACTTTATGTAATCCTTCTGCTCTATATGGTTCTTTAATTAAAATGTTATTTTCTTTGGCATACTTATAGTCATCGTAGGTTAATGCTGTTTTAATTACTGCATTAATTTCGTCAACCGACATTTCTTTCACTTGTTCAGCAGTTAAAATTTGAGTAAATGTTGTGTAGAACGGAACTTTTCTTTTCTTTCTAAAATTCCAGAAAGGCGAGTGTAGGTGGTTTCCGTGGTGAACAACTGCAACAACAGGCACTTTGTTCATTTTAACAATTTTACCTAATGCTTCTGGCATGTAGGAAGTTGTTCCACAAGGTGAATATCTTGCTTCCGGATACATGCTTAAAACATCGCCTCTTTTTAACACCTTGTTAATTGATTTTACTAAATGCAAATCCATGGTGTATTTTCTAGTTCCAATAGCACCAATTAATTCCAGTAACCATGGTCTTCTATAATACCCATCAATGCTAACAACATTATTAATTCGGTGCATTCCTGTTCCCATTGCTGCAAGTTCAAAGTCAATAAAGTACATATGGTTACTCAACATCATGTAAGGTGGTTTTAAACCTTCCATGTTAAACTTTTCTATTTTGTATTTTTTACCTGTAAGCATAATTTTTGAAAGAAACCATATTAAACCGGTAATAACTCTTGGTTGTCTAATAGGATACTTTGCAGTGTTGTATCTTTTTTTGTTTCTATAATTTACATCCATAATTAATCCTTTGTTTTTGCTAACCCATTTTACCTAATTTAATGGTGTTTGTGCAAATAATTTTGGCGGTAAAAAATATTTGGTCAAATAATGTAAACGATATATAATAAATTGTAAGATATTAGTAAGGAGTTAGTATGAGTGTAGGTTGGATAATTGCAATTATATGTTTAAGTTTAATTGCAATAATGTTTTTGTTATTACTAATAATTTTTTTAATTGTTTTTTATGTTCCACCCCGAACAAAAAGGTGGCTTAATGGTTATCACACTCCACCAGGTAAAATTTACAATGAATATCGTGAAGAAATGGTTAACTGTATAAAAGAAATTAGAAAAATGCCACACGAAACATATTCTATTAAAACCTTTGATGGTTTAATTTTAAAGGGTAGATATTTTGAACAGGAAAAGGGTGCACCAATTGAGTTAATGTTTCATGGATATAGGGGTAATGCTGATGGTGATTTAGGCATGGGCATTAAACGAAGTTTTAAAATGGGGCATAATGCTTTTGTTGTTGATAACAGAGCTTCGGGGCATAGCCAAGGAAATGTTATAACATTTGGAGCAAAAGAAAGTAAAGATTGTTTAGAGTGGATTAAATTTTTAATTAAAACTTTTGGTGAAGATGTAAAAATAATTTTGACGGGAATTTCAATGGGTGCATCAACAGTGCTAATTGCAGCAGGAAATAAATTACCAGAAAATGTTGTTGGTGTTATTGCTGATTGTGGCTACACATCTGCCGAAGATATAATTAAAAAGGTTGTAAAAAAAATAGGGTTGCCAGAAAGGTTTTTCTATCCAATAATTAAGTTTTCAGCAAAGCTTTTTGCAGGTGTTAATTTAAATGAAGCTGATGCTTTTAGTTCGTTAAAAAATTGTGAAATACCTATTGTGTTTTTTCATGGTGGAACAGATCAGTTTGTTCCATGTTATATGTCGGAACAAAACTATAATCATGCTGCAACAACTAAAAAACGAATATTAATTGTTGAGGGTGCAGGACATGGTTTAAGCTATATTGTAAACCCAACTGAATATGAGTTTGTTTTAACTGAATTTAAAAAAGATTGTGGTTTAATATAATAAAGTAAAATAAAAAAATAAAATACACACCATTGGTTATGGTGTGTATTTTTGTTGATTTTGTTAAATTATTTGTCATATAAATAAAACTTTTTGACAAAAACATAGCATTTACTTATTCTGTAACTTCTTCGTTTGTTTCATTATTAACCATTTCAGAGTTAACTTCACTTGTTGCTTCATTGTCTTCAGTTGTGTTAATTTCTGCAATTTCTTTAGGTTGTTCGGTAACCACTTCATTATTGTTTTGTTCTGTTTCAATTGCAGTTTCTTTAACTGTTTCAGTTGTTGGTGTTTGTTCAACTTTTTGTTGTTTATTAGTGGTATCTTCGTTTTGTTTAGCTGAATCTAGTTTGTTAATAAAGTTTGCAATAGTGGTCATTTTTGCAATAGCTGTTTCAGGTTTTTTATGCTCGGTGTTTTCAGTTGTTTCGCCTGTGCTTGTTGCTAGTGCTTTTTTCTTTTTTATGTCTATTAATAACCATGGCAAGTAGAAAACAAAGAATAGTGTTGCAACAATTACTGCCATTAAAATTAATCTAACAATATAATTTTTTGGAAGGAAATCTAAAATAGATTTTGTTTCTTCTGGTCTTGCAACATATAAGTAGTTTGCACCAGGAAGTAGTGTGTTTGCAGTAATTGCAATTCCACCTAAAATTAAAAGTGACACATAAGATTTTATCATTGATTTAATGTTTGGTCTCATACCATGAACAAATATCATATAGAACAATGTAATAAATCCCATGGTGTGTTCTAACCAAAATTGATAATATCTAAATCTGGTTGGTCCACAATAAGAAATAACTGTTGGAGTAATTAAGCCAAAAATGCTTCCTGCAAAAACCCAGAAATATGAAATATCAAATAGGGTTTGGTTTTTTGTTAAAATTAAGAATGAACAAAAAATTATAGCCCAACCACAAACTGTAATTGGTAAGTGGTCAACAGGGTTTGCATTTAAACTTTCAACATTTGTTAATCTCCAAAAATATGACATTTCGCAAATTATCATAATAAATGCAAGAGTTAATCTAATTTTGTCTTCGTGTTTAAAGGTTTTAATTTTCTTGCCGAATATTGCAATTAAAGTCATAATTACAAGCATTACAGCAATAGGAACAAAGTGTGCAACCGAAAAATGTGTAAATTCAACAGTTTCGCCTTGTCCAAAAAAATAGGCAAAAAATTCTTTCATAAATATCTCCTTTTAGTTTGTTTACAAAATAAGTTTTGTAATTAGCATAGGAATTTTAACATTATAAATTTTAAAAGTAAAGAAATAAAACCTTAACAAAAAAATATTATACAAATTAAAATTTTTTGTTGAATTATTGTTTTTCTAAATTTAATAAACAACCCGTTTAAATTTATAAACGGTTTTGCTTTTGTTGTGTTATACTTAAATTAATTTAAGGGGTTTAACATGATTATTAATAAATCAAAGTATTGTGCATTTTGTCAGTGTCCTAAAATGGTGTGGCTAAAAAAGAATAAAAATGAAGAATATGTTTCCGATACTGCTGCTCTTGACCGTATGGCAAGTAGTAATGAAATTTGCCAACTTCAAAGGGCAGTTTTTGGTAGATTTACAGATGTTACCGAAAAGGTTACAGATAAAAATAACACCGAACAATTAATTTTAAAAACAAACGAATTAATTAAAAGAGGTGTTAAAGTTTTATGCAAAGCGGCATTTGAATTTGATGGGGCATATTGTGTTGTTGATATGTTAAAAAAAGAACAAAACGGTTATAGTTTGTTCCGAACAAAAAGTTCAACAACAGCAAACCATCATGCCTATATGGTGGAACTTGCTTATCAAAAATATATTTTGCAAAAATGTGGAATCAATGTGGTTTCGGTAAATGTTATTAATGTTAACACTAATTTTAAATTTAAGGGAAGATTACACCTTAAAAAATTATTTAAAATAACAAATGTTGATGAACAAGTTAATTTAGAACTTGAAGCCGTTGAAACTAACATAAAAAACTTAAAAGAAGTGCTAGAATTGGAAGTTGAACCAGAAATTAACTTTCATGCTGGTTGCCACAACCCTTATCCTTGTGGTTTTTGGAAATACTGTTCAAAAAATCTGCCAACACCATCTGTTTTTGATTTGTATGCAACAAGCATTCAGCAAAAAACCGAATATTTTAACAAAGGCATTGTAACTTTTAGCGATGTTAAAAATGCAGGTGTTGAATTAGGAACAATTCAAACTTTGCAGGTTAATCATTATTTAGATAATTTAAAAACATATGTTAACAAACCCGAAGTTGAAAAGTTTTTAAATTCGCTGTGGTATCCGCTATATTTTCTAGATTTTGAAACAGTGCAGTTGGGTGTGCCAAAATATAAAAATTCAAAGCCTTACCAACCAACACCTTTTCAATATTCTTTGCACTATATTGAAACTTTGGGTGGTGAAGTTAAACATAAAGAATTTATTGCAAACCCTTTTAAAGACCCCAGAAAACAGATTGCAAAAAGCTTGTGTGCCGATATTCCTGAAACTGCTTGTGTTTTGGCATATAACAAATATTTTGAAAGAGATAGAATTAAAGACCTTGCAAAACTATATCCTAAAATGGGTAAAAAACTAACAACCATTTCTAAAAATGTTAAAGATTTAATGGATCCTTTCACAAATGGATTTGTGTATAATAAAGATATGGGTAATTCGCTTTCAATTAAAAGTGTTTTACCAGCACTTTATCCTAACGACCCAACTTTAAATTATTCAATGCTAAATGGAATTCAAAATGGAAACGATGCTATGGTTGTTTATCCAAAACTTACAAAAATGAAAAAAGAAGAACGGGAACAAACCATTAAAAGTTT
>JAZNIS010000006.1:0-3769 GCA_045577635.1 Clostridia bacterium | reverse complement strand
CCTTGCAATTGCCAATCTTTGCTTTTGACCACCACTTAATTTAACTCCACTTTCACCTACTTTTGTGTTGATTCCTTTTGGTAAAGTTTCAACAAAATCGTCAAATGAAGCATCTTTAATTGCCTTATTAATATCGTCATCGGTTGCATCTTTTTTTGCTAGAAGCAAGTTTTCCTTGATTGACATATCAAAAATGTAAGGAAATTGATTTACCAACGAAATTGAATTTCGTAAACAATCTTTTGTTAAATCATTAATGTTTACACCATCAATTAAAACTTGACCACCATCAACTTCAAACATTTTGCTCATAAGGTTTAAAATGGTTGATTTTCCACTTCCACTTTTACCTACAAAAGCAACTGTTGTATTTGGCTCTACTTTAAAGTTTAAATTATCAAAAATTTTGTTTGTAGAAACAATTTTTCTTGGTTTTTTAGTTTTAGATTTTTTAGGTTTTAAATCTTCTTCCTCGTCTTCTTCTTTTTCGTAATCGTTATAAGAATAGCAGACATTTTTAAACTCAATTTCACCTTTAATTTGCTCTAGTGTAACATCGCCAAATCGTTCACATTCAAATTCGGCATCGTTAAACAATGCAAACATACGATCTGATGAAATTTTGATTTCAGAAAACTTTGTTGTAACATTACCAAGTTGCCAAATTAAGCCATATAAATCGCCATTATTTGAATAAACAATCATAAATGAAGCAAAGGTTAACAAAGCTTTATCAAGTAAAACAACACCTAAAATTAACATTAAAACAGAAACAGTTTCAATAATGAAATTTCGGGTGCTCCAAAAAGTCATATCGGTCATATCGGTTTTATAGTTAACTCTTTTATAGTTATCGTAATATTTTTTAGAAACTTCACTCAACTTTTCCTCAAGTCCAATTGCTTTAATATCTTTTTCTGACCTTACAATTTCGGTTGTTAAAGAATTAATTTTATCGCTTGCTTTTCTGGTTTTTCTGCGATTTTTTCTAAACACTTTAACCCTATTAATTTCAAGAGTCATACATACAGAAATTAAAGCAAAAATTACTAAACCAATGTAAATGTTTAAAGTTGAAATGTAAGTAATAATTACTAATGATGACAGAATTTCGGTGATCATATCAACAATATCTGCCATATTATTTACTAACCTTTCTGGATCAGAAACAATTCGTTGAACAAATGTGCCTGTTTCGTGATTAGAATAAGTTTGCGAATTTAACTTGAATGCTTGTTTTGCTAAATCCAAGTTTAAATCAGCCATTATGCTAGTTGCATATTTTTGATAAATTATGCCACTAGAATACCAACAAACCCTTCTTAAAACAGAACAACCTATTAAAATTAAGAAAGTGTTTATTGCACTAGAATATTCAGCAAGTGTTACCTTTTCTATGGCTGTTGCAAACAATAATGTGATAAAAATACTAAATATTGCTGCAAAAACATACACAGAAATGTATAGAAATATTCCAAATTTATAATTTTTTAAATAGTTGGAAATTCCAACTAAATTTTTATCTTTTTTAGACATAAAAAAACCTCCGTAGTATTTGTGTGCATACGAAGGTTTTTAAAAAAACTCATAAAACTGCAAGTAACTAAAAAATTAGTTGCTTTAAAAAGAACCATTCGTATGGCAAATTAAATTATATATTTCGTTTACTTTTACATTGTTAAATTTTAAAATGCTCATACTTTTGTTCCTCCTTTTTTATTTTTTGCATTTTCAAATTACACCATTAAAATACACCCAATCAAAATTGTTGTCAACAGTTTTTTGAAAATTTTTTAAAAAAGTTTTGGAATAAAGCCATTTTTTATATATAAATATAATTTATTAATAAACACGGGTGTGTGCGATTATTTTTATAATATATATAATATAAATAAAAAAATCGCAATTAGTTATTGCGAAATTTTTTACGAATTAAATTTTTTTCTTTTCCGTTGTTAGAAGGGTTATAATAAACCCTATCTTTTAATTCTTTTGGCAAATATTGTTGTTTAACATAACCACCGTAGTCATGTGGATACTTATATTTACCTGTTCCATCATTATATCCTGTTGGATGATTTTTTAAGTGATTAGGAACTGCTGCATCAATAAAGTTTTTAGCATCTTCACTTGCTGCACACATAGCTTTATAAACCGAATTACTTTTTTCAGCTTCGCAAATATAAATTATTGCATGAGATAAAACCAATTCGCATTCAGGAACACCTAATTCCTTAACTGCTTGTAGTGCACTAATTGCAATAAGCAAAGCATTACTATCTGCCATTCCAATATCTTCACTTGCATGAGCAATCATTCTTCTGGCAATTATTTTAGGATCACAACCACTTAACAATAGTTTTTGTGAATAATATAAAGCAGCATCAGCATCTGATCCCCTTAAACTTTTACAAAAAGCACTTAACACATCATAATAAGTGTTTTCATCTAACGAAATTGCCTTTTTTTGAATACACTCTTCTGCTGTTTGCTTATCAATAACAATTACACCATCTGTGTTTGCAGTTGTTGTTTTAACAGCAAGTTCCATAGCATTATAAGCATTTCTAACATCACCAGCACAAGCCCAAGCTAAATGCTCTTTGGCTTCATCGGTCATTTCAATTTTTAATTCACCATAACCATTTACTTTATCGGTGATTGCCCTATTTAATGCAGAAATAATGTTTTGTTTTGATAATGGTTTAAATTCAAAAACTCTGCACCTACTAACAATAGCCCTTGTCATATTTATATAAGGGTTTTCGGTTGTGCTCCCAATAAAAATTATGCTACCTTCCTCAACAGCTTGTAAAACACAATCGGATTGTGCTTTGCTCCACCTATGACATTCATCTAAAAGTAAAAATGTTTTTGTGCCATATAGTTCAAGAGCCGACCTTGCTTCATCAATAATTTGTTTTGCATCAGCAACACCAGAGCTTACTGCATTAAGTTTGCGAAATTGCCCCTTACAAGTGTTTGCAATAATATTAGCAATTGTTGTTTTACCTGTGGCTGGTGGGCCGTAAAAAATACAACTACCAATACTTCCACTTGTAATTGCTCTAACTAAAAAACTATTTTTATAAATTAAATGCTCCTGACCTAAAAACTCATCTAAACTTGTTGGTCGCATACGGTCGGCTAATGGAGCATATTTTTTAATGTTATCTGAAAATAAATCGTCCATCATATAAATTTTTCCTTACAAGTAAATTTTAGCATATTTATTTTAATTTATCAATGTTATAGTTTAACTTATGTTGCAATTTTATATTGTTGAAATTTTTATAAACAATACTGTTATATTCAACATAAAAACCCGATATTTTGTTATAAACTAATAACTTGTTTTTATGGTAAGTTATTATATATTTCCCCAAATAAAAGCTAGGTTTTTTAAGTAAAAAAACATCGTTGTTACACCAAACACCTAAAACTGAAAATAAAATGTAATTATAACAATTAAAATATTGCTTTTTAAGTAGAAAATTTGCAATTTCGGCTTTGTAATAATAGTTGTTTGTGTGTTGTTTTACAAAAAAACTATAATCATTTTCAAAACTAAAACTGTTAATAATGTGATTATAAACCCTGCTTGGCAAATATTTGTTAACTAAATTATTAAGCCAAATATTGTTAGAATTTAATTTAAAATTAAACAAGTTTTTTAAGTTAAAGTTAAAATTAAATCCTATTTTTGAAATGAAAATATAATCACTTTTAATTTGAACAACATAGGTTTTATTAACAAAAATTTTATTAC
>JAZNIS010000005.1:0-1851 GCA_045577635.1 Clostridia bacterium | reverse complement strand
ACGATCCGACTTGGTATTGATTACCTAAAACTTCCAACTTCTTATTCTTCATTTGATAACTCAACTAGAATTGTTAATTTTGATGGTGAACATCAATTTAAAGCTGGTTGGTTATATAAAAAAGATAATGCAAACATAATTGGAATGCAGGGTGTTAACTACGATAATTATTTAATTTTGCAGGATATAAACGGTGATTTTTATATTTATGATATTTGTTCAACAACTAATTTTTTAAGTAAAATAGAAGGTTTAAATTTAACGGATATACCAACAATTTTAAATTATAATTTAAATAGCGAAGATGTGGTTTTAATTTGTTCAGGGCAAGGTATGTGGACATATAGTTTTAATAAACACACTGCAACAAAAATTGAAACTGCACCTAAAATTAAAAGTATGTGTTTACACTATGAAAGGTTGTTTACAACTGTTGTTGATGATAGATATGCTGTTTGGTTTTCGGACGATTTAGATCCAACAAATTGGAATATTTCCCTTAATGAAGCGGGATTTATTAGGTTTGATAGTGAGCATGGAATTGTAAATAAAGTGGTTAGTTTTAACGATTATGTTTATGTTTTTAGGGAATATGGAATTTCAAGAATTACAGCATATGCCAATCAAACTGAATTTAATGTTAATCACTTGTTTGTTTCAAGTGGAAAAATTTATGGTGAAACTGTAACTGTTTGTGGCGATAGAATAATGTTTTTAACTGAAAACGGGTTATATTCTTTTGATGGATATTCAACAAATAAAATAAATTTAAACATAGATAATATGTTGGCTAATGTAAATAATTGTTTTGTTGCAAGTGCATATTGTAATGGTAAATATTATTTAACTTGCCGATTAAATTTTAATGACGATAAAAAAATTATTTGTGAAGAAAACAATTATTATAACAATGCTGTGTTAGAGTTTGATTTAAACAGTAAAACTTTAAATATTTTAAGGGGAGCAGATGTTAGATGTTTGCTTGCAATTAAAGATGATAAAGTTAATAAAGTTGTTGCCTTTTATTATGATGATAATTCCTATAAATTAGGTGAAATATGTAATTGTGGTAAGTTAATAAACAAAGTTTTACCTAAATGTTGGTGCTCACCATTTTCAAGTGTTGGTTATCCTGAAAAAAGTAAGGTTATAAAGTCAATTTATTTAAAGGCAACTGCTCCTTTAACAATTACAATTAACACCGAAAAATTAACTAAACAGTTTTATTTAGTTCCTAAAAACAACCTAATTAAACTTAACACCATTATAAAGTGTGATATGTTTGCAATTAATTTTGAAAGTAACGAACCAGAAATTAAAATTTCCAGCCCAACAGTGATTATAGGGGTTACATAATGAATTTTGGAAAACTTGCATATAACAAAGTTTCCGATTTAGTTAGAGACGAAAATTTTAATAAATTAAACAATATTTGGGCAAACAAAATTAAACTTGAAAACAATAAATATTCTTTTAATTTAATTGCAAATAACAAGGTGTTTTTTAATGTTGTTTCAAGTTATTTAATAAGTTTCAAGGTTTATGTTAATAACGAACTTCAACATTATTGTTTTAGTTCAAATAATAATAGTTTTTCTTTAACTATTAACAAAACGGCAAATGTTTTAATTGAAGTGTTAGGTGATGAAGTTAATTATTTAAACCTTTCTATTTTTGGTTGTTTTGAAGTTGTTGACAGCACAAAAACAGATTTAATTTTAAACGATAATTTAATAACGATAATAAAAGATTGTAATAATAGTTTCTTGGTTTACAATGGCGAAAATTCATTAAGTGTGGTTAATAATTTTAATAATGATATTTTTCAAACAGTTAATTATAAATATTTAT
>JAZNIS010000004.1:0-25635 GCA_045577635.1 Clostridia bacterium | reverse complement strand
TTATTGACTTTAATCATTCTTAGTTATATAATGATAAAAATTTATTAAGATGAAAGGTGGTAATTATGACAAAAATAATTAATCGTTGTTTATTATTAATTGCATCAATTATGTTTTGGGTTTCTGGTATTGTAATGCTTTCTGACATCTCTAAAGATGTTAAAGATGGTGAAGAATTATTGAAAGCTAATATTTTTCCTTATTCTTTGGAAAAAGTTGTTACTGAAAGTTTAGAGTCATTTAATGCAACATCTGTTTTCGTTATTGTTATAATGTCGGTAATGATGCTTTTAACATTGTTTTTAATTGTTGATTTATTTTTTGATATTAATTCTTTATTTGCTAAAATTACAAAAATTGGAATTATTTTAGTTCTTATTTTAATTTCTATTATGTTTTTAACCGTTTATTTAAATGGTGTTGAAGTTACAGAAAAATTATCTATAATTGATACTGATATTTCTGATTTATTAGCATTATCTTTGGTTATTATGAGTATGTCTTCTAGTTATACAACAATTTTAACAGTTTTACTTTTTGGAACGGTTTGTTTATTGTTTGCAGCTGTAATTGATGATAATAAAGTGGTTGAGGTTGTTGATAAAAAAGAAAATAAAGAAGAAGTGGTTGATGAAGTTGAACAAACTTATCAAAATGCAATTAAAAGAAAAATTGCTGAAACCGAAGAAAAATTAAAAACAAAAGAACTTGAAAAAGAATTGGAAGAAAAAATTAATAAATTAAAAGAATTAGAATAAAAATAATTTATAAAAAGAGTTAATTTTTAACTCTTTTTTAGTGCTATGCAAACCTAAAAATATTCCTTTATTTGGTGATTTTTTGATTGTATGCATAGTAGTGGGGGAGTGGTTTAAATTTTAAAATAAATTTTATAAAAAAATATTTAAAATTTTTGTTATTTATTTTAAAAAAACTGTTGACTTTTACTTTCTTAATGCATATAATACTAATGTTATTCCTCGATAGCTCAACGGTGGAGCACTCGGCTGTTAACCGATAGGTTACAGGTTCGAATCCTGTTCGGGGAGCCAAATAAAAGCCCAGATTAATATCTGGGTTTTTTTGTTTTTTATTATGTTAATCATTTTAATAGTTGTTGTTTTTTTTAAAATTTTTAATTGTTAAAATTGTTTTATTGAATTGTTTTAAGTCACAATATTATTGTGGCTTTTTTTCTTATTTATTTTGAAAAATTTTGTTGGGTTGTTATAATTAATTTAGTTATACTAAATTATTTTGTAATTGGAAGTTTGTTATGCAAGATTTAATTAATAACTTTGAACAATTTAATAAGAGTAACAAAAGCAGGTTAGATGAGATTTGTGCTGAATTTGATAGGTTAACCGAATTACTTACCTACGAAGAAGTTTTATTGGATAAAAAACTTTCTTTAAGTTATCAAAATAGGTTGCTGGTTATTAAACCTATTGTTGAAGTTTACAATGAATTAAACAGTGCCTATAAATCCTTTATTGATTTTTATAATCTTCCAGATAATTTTGAAGGTGAAAACAAATCAATTATGTTAGAAGTTGTTAAAATAGGTAAAAATCAAGTTGAACTGCATTTAAATAAATTAAAAAACTTACTTAACAGGTTTAATGGTGAGAATCAAAATTCTGTGGTTGAAATTATTGCAAATAAAGATGATGTTTCAACAGTTTTATTAAATGATGTTATTAAGGGTTTTTCTGCTTTTTGTGAGAATAACTTATTGTCGTTTACTGTTAATAAAAATGATAACAATGTTAAATTAAGTGTTTCAGGTTTAAATGCTTATAATTTGTTTATTGAACAAGTTGGTTTGCATAAAATAATTGCTTTAAATGGTGCAGAAGGTTGTTTGCAGGTTTTTGTTTATTTAGTTAACAAAACAAACACTGAATTTAATGAAAATGATGTTGAATTTAAAGCTACCCGAAGCAGTAGTGCAGGTGGTCAACATGTAAACACTACCGATAGTTCAATAAGGGCAACACACAAACCTAGTGGGGTTAGTGTTGTTTGTGAAGATGAACGAAGTCAATTTCAAAATAAAGCAAGGGCTTTGGAAAATTTAAAAGAGAAAGTTTTAAATTTTTATGCTAATGCTAATAATTTGGAAATTGAAAAACAAAAAAAAGAACAACTTAAAGTTGTTAAAAACAAAAATATTTTAAAAACATATAACTATAAAACTTCAAAAATTATTTATTCAAATAAAACAGAAGTTTCGTTGGAAGAATTTTTAAAGGGTAACACAATATAAATTTTTATGAAAAAAGATTTTTTAGAATTAGAAGTTAATACTAAACAAACAGTGCTTTCTAGTAAAAGTCTTTTTTACAAAACTGAAAAATTTATTACTGAAACAAAATATATTTTAAACATTGACTATTTGTTAAGTAAAGTTTGCGAAACTATTTTAATTTATCAAAATGAAATTTTATTAAACGAACCACAAACGATAAGTTTAATTGATTGTTTTATGGTGGAAACACAAGATAAAGAATTCACCTTTATTTTTAAATTTGGTTTTCAATTAGGATTAAACTTAAACAAATATGATATTGTTTTATTTGATTATGTTACTAAAAATGTTGATGAACAAACCAAGCACACAGTTAACGAATATGTTAAATTAAATCCAACAATTAAAGTTGCAATTAAAAAGTATAAGCAAGAAGTTAAATTACAAGATTTTGCTAAACTTTATTTAATTTCCAATAAGTCAGGTGTAAACTTGCCAAGGTTGAACTTAACACAAAAACAAATTGTTGAAACGGTTGATAAAAACATTTTGGTGCAAGGTGTAGCAGGTAGTGGTAAAACAAATATTTGCATAGATAAAATTATTTTTACTGCTTGCAAAAACTTTACAGGGAAGGTACTATACACAACATTTAGCAGGGGGCTTTTAATTGATACAAAGTTAAAAGTTGAAAGTTATAAACAAGACCTTGAACAAGTGTTGCAAGATTATAAAAATAACAATATTTTATTTTTAGATAACAATCACAAAAAAGCATTACAAAACAAAGTTGGAATTTATTTTTTCTCTGACGATGATGATGAAATTATTAAAAAGTTAGAAAAGGTTATTTATTACCTATCAAATAAAGTTGATTATTATTTGATTGAAGATTTATACAAACTTAAATTTAATTACGATAATTTATTTGCAAATCAAACATACTTTATTAATACTTATTCTAAAAATTTAACAAATCATCAAATAGAAAAAGCTTTTAGTAAATTATCTGGTTTATCAAAAGAAATAATTTATAAAGAAATTTATGGTATGATTTTTGGTTTTTATAATTTAGAAACAAAACCTACAATTATGCCTTTAAACGAATATATTAATCTTCGTCAAAATAGTTTTAATAAACAGGAATGCGAAACTATTTATCAAATTGCTTCCGATTATTTTAAACATTTGCAAAACAAAAATTTGTTAGATAACAACCTTGCTTCCAGAAAGTTAATTAATGAAATAAACAATTTTGAATATTCGCTTTCGGTTATTGATGAAGTGCAGGATTATACACAAGTTAACTTATGTTTATTTAAAAAATTAAGTTTAAAAATGTTTTGTGTTGGTGATGCCTTGCAAATGGTTAATCCATCATACTTTAACTTTGGTTATTTAAAAACTTTGTTATTTGAAAAAGATGTTGCTGATGTTATGCAATTAAAACACAACTATCGTAACTCTGCAAAAATTGAAGAAATTATTAATTCTTTGGGTGAAATTAACAGGTTAGAGTTTGGCACACATAACTTTGTGTTAAAGGGTGAAAGTGTTGATAATGGAATTAAAACAACTGCTGTTTTTATTAATGGAAACAATTTTTTAGATTCGGTTGCAAATAGTAAATTTGATAATTTTACTGTTGTTGTTGCTTCCGATAAGGAAAAAAGAGAACTTCAAAAAATTTTAAAAAATCAGGAAGTTTTAACTGTTAGTGAAATTAAAGGTTTAGAAAGAGATACAGTTGTTGTTTATAATTTGTTAAGTTCAAATTTAGAAAAGTGGAACTTGCTATCTAGAAATAAAGTTAATCATAAACAAGCTGATGAAAATTCAGTGTTTAGATATTATTATAATTTGTTTTATGTTGGTTTAACTAGGGCTAAACAAAACTTGTTTGTTTATGAGCAAAACCAAATTAATCAATTCACAAATTTCTTTACAGAAAACTTTGAAGTTTTAGATGTTCCTTCGGCAATTTCGGTTTTAACAGATATTGTTAAGGTTGTGGAATTTACAGAACAAGAAGCTATTAATAGAATTGAAGAGTTTGTTAGATTAGAACAATATGAAAATGCCAGATTTGCTGCTAGAAAAATTAAGAATGATGTTAACAGAATTAATGCGATTAGAACTATTGAAATTAACGAAAATTTAATTAGAGTTGGTAAGTATAGGGAAGCAGGTGTTAAGTTTTGGGAATATGGAATGATTGCCGAAGCAAAAAAACAATTTGTGCTTTCGGGTGACACAATTTTAATTGAACTTATGGATACAATTAGTTCAAATAAATCGGATTTAAATATTGATATTATTTCTTATTTTAGTGATGTTAAAGATAATAAGGTGGCAACCGAATTTATTATTAACACAGTTAAAAAAGATGTTGAAAATTTAAAACAAGAATTTAATGATATTAAGCAAAAATTTATAAAAGGTAGGAAATAAGTTTGGATAACGATATTAAGGAACTTATTAGCACATTTAAAGAGTATAGAGATTTAATAGGACCTATTGAGGAAAATTTAAGAGAATTTTCTAATTCTTTTGAAAGTGTTAAAAGAGATATTTCAAACCTAAATGCTGGGTTTGATGGCGATTTGCAAGGCAAATTAGACCAAATTTATAAAGAACTTGCAGGACAGGCAGATAAAGCAAAATCGCTAGCTGGTGAAGTTGATAGATTTTTAGGGGCAACTAACAAATATGTTTATGCAGTTGAAAATGTTATAAGCATTTGTTCTAGAATTGAAGAAAAGTTGAGCACAGTTAACGAACTTCAACAAAAAGCAGAAAAACAAATTGAAAAATTAGATGTGATTATTGAAGAAAAAAGAAAAACCTACGATATAAGAGGTCTTGAAAAAAATTTAGAAAACTATAATGTGGGTGTTCAAAAGGTTAGTGATTACATTAATAAAGATGTTGTTGATACATTAAAAAATAGTTCTGAAAAAATTGAAGAAATTTATAATGTTAATAGTAATGTTTATTCAGCTGTTTTAGAGGAAAAAGGAAGCATTGATAAACTTATTGATAGTTACACAGCATCAAACAAACTTTTAAAAAAGATTGTTGAAGATAATGATGTTAACGAAGAATATATTTTTGAAATTTTAGATAAGTGGGCTGCTGACCGTAAAGTAAAAACTAAAAAGTAAGGAGATAGTATGAACCAAGTTTCTTGCAACAGAATATTAGAAACCATCAAGTTAGATGACTTGGTTCTTTTTTCGGTGCTTACAGAAAAAAGTAGAAACTTATGTTTTGGTAGGTTTCCACTTTTAACTTTGTGCTATTTATATGGTGCAAAAAAAATTATTAAAAAATATCAAAATGATTTAATAGGTATTTCAAAATTTAATTTTGTGCCTGAAAATTTTGAAATATATAAAAAATTTAAAGCTGTTGCTGGTAAAAGTTTACGACTTTATGTTAAAGAAGATTCGGTGGTTACACCTTTGGAAATGATGGCAATATTAAAAAAGGATTTTGAAGTTAAAAAATTATATTTTGTTGCCTATAAAAATGAAGTGGTAGAAAATAATTTAACTAAAATTTATTCTTTTAATAAACAAACAATTACCACAACTGAAAACACAGTAAAAATCAGTTTAAAACCTTTAAACCGTAAAGAAAAGATAACTTATAGGTTTGCAGTGTGTTTGGCCGCTGTGTTTATGGCTGTTATGTCTGGTGGTGTTGGGTTGGTTTATTTTGTGTTTGGTTTATCAACTAATAATAGTCCGTTTATAATTAATAACGAAGCACAATTGCATCAGGCATTAAAAACTAACGGAAACTATGTTTTAAACAATAATTTAACTTTAACTAACTTTGATAATAACTTAAAATTTAATGGTAGATTAAATGGTAATAATTACACAATTACAGTTAACACAACTTATAACAGTTTATTAAAAACTAACAATGGTGTAATTGAAAATTTAAATGTTGTATATTCGGAAATTAATAGGGATATAAATAGTAATTTTAGTTTGTTGGTTGAAAATAATAATGGAACAATTAATAATGTTAAAGTTAGTTCGGGAAATATTAATTTTAACTGTAATAAGCAACTTGGTGATTGTGTTTATATTAGTGGAATTGCAAACAAAAATGATGGTGTAATTTCTAACTGTGCTGTTAAGTTTGATTTAACAATAAAATCTAATGGTGGCGGAGAAGGGTTTGTTTCGGGTGTTGCAAACGAAAATAATAACACTGTTAAAAATTGTTTGTTTAATGGCAGTGTTATTTCTAACGAAACTGATTTGTCGGGTATTGTTTCGGTTAACAACTTTAATGCAACTGTTGAAAATTGTGTTAATAATGCAAAACTATTTCAAACAAGTAGCCATAATGAATGGTTCCCAATTGTTTCGGGAATTACTGCAATAAATTATGGAACAATAAAAAAATGTAATAACACAGCTGAATTAAAAGCCACTTCCGTAAATAATGCCGATTATGCTTCGGGTGAAGTGTGTTTAGGTGGAATTGTTTCGGAAAACTGTGGCAAAATTGAACAATGTAAAAACACAGGAAATATTTTTGTTGAAAGCAAAAAAATAATTGTGTATTGTGGTGGAATTAGTGCAAAATCTACATTTTGGGAATTAGAAGGCGAAACTATTATGTCGGAAATTAACAATTGTGGGGCAGAGGGGCAAATTACTGTTAACACCACTAATGACTATGCTTTTGTGTTTTCTGGTGGAATTTCGGGCTATTTATACGGCAGAATGATAAATTCCTATTCTTTAACAACATTTAATACTGATTTTAATAACAATAAATATTTTTTAGGTACTGCACTAGGTTCGGTGTATTATGATTTGCCTAAAAACACATATGTTTTTGATGCGGCTAACAACTATGTGTTAATGCAAGAAAATGTGCCATATCAAGTTGGAGCTTCCTTTTTTAACGGAGATGTTTGGGGTGTTGGAATATCTTTTAATCCTGCTTACATTGTTACTGCAACAACCGAAAATCAAATTAAATCAAAGGAGATTTATTTAAATGAATAAAACGGGAATTATTTCTAAAATTGTTTTGTATTCACTGTTAACCTTTGATGCTATTTTTGCAATTTTTATGACAGTATTATTATTTTTAATTTTTAATAATCTAATAGTTTTTACTGTAACTTATTTAATATTGTTTTTGGTTGCTATTGCAATTAATTTAATATATGCTGTTTATAGTGTGGTAATTTTAATTAGAAATAAAAAAATAAAATAGGTGGGTGTTACAATGAAATACGAAATTGAAGCAAGATTGTTAGATGTTGATGTTTCAAATTTTATCTTAAATTTAAAAAAGAACAATGCAGAATTTAAAGGTGATTGGTTACAAATTAGAAATTGTTATGATTTTACACCTGTAAAACCTAATAGCTGGATTAGGTTAAGAACAAATGGTGAAGAAACAACTTTAACCATTAAAGAAATTGTTAATAGTAAAATTAATGGTACAAAGGAATGGGAAGTTGCTGTTTCCGATTTTGATGCTACTAACGAAATTTTAAATAAGTTGGGGTATGTTGCTAGATCTAGGCAAGAAAATCGTAGAATTAGATATTTGCTAGATTCGGTTGAAATAGATATTGATTTTTGGCCATTAATTCCTACCTATGTAGAGTTTGAAGCTGAAAGTGAAGAAGCAGTTAAATTGGTTTGTAAAAAATTGCAAGTTGAGTTTGATAAGCTTGTTACATTAGATGTTGTTAGCATATATGATCACTATGGAATTCCGTTTGATAGTTTACCAGCAATTATTGAATTGGAAGAAGAAAGAAAGCAATTAAAATTTTAGGTGGGATATGGATAAAATTGAATTAATTAAAAGATATTATAACGGTAAAATTAATATTGGTGCTACATCGCAAGAAGTAACAACAATTGTTTTACATGATGAAAAATCCACAATTACAACTGAACGAACTTTTTATGTTAAAGATAATGAGTTGGAAAAGATTAAGGGCACTTGTTCTCTATTTGATTTTTTAGATAATTTTAATGGGGAACAGGGAACAAATTTTGCAGTTGCTAATTTAAAACAAGTGGTTGAAAAAATTCAAAACACATATTCTGAAAGTTTTGTGCCTGAAAGAGTTCCTGGCAAGTTAATTCCGTATGCAATTAGAATTAACGGTAGATATTATGAATATGCAGGAAATAGTGCAGACGAAAACTTTAAACTTGCAGTTGGTTTTATTGAAAACTTTAATCCATTGTTAAAGTTGAAAAATAAAATGTTAAAAAAGATATTAGATACTGATGTTTTTTATAAACAACCATATTAATTAATTGTTCTATAAAACAAAAAAGGATAGGGTATGCAAATAGGGATAATTGGTGGCGGAGTTGCAGGAATGTTTTGTGCTTTAAATTTAAAAGGGCACTCTGTTACTGTGCTAGAAAAAAATGAAGATACTTTAAAAAAGATGCTAATTACAGGTAATGGTAGGTGTAATGCTACTAATTTAAAAAGTAATAGCGAATTTTTAGAAAATGTTTTACATAATGCAAACTTTTTGCATAGTTCTTTAAACGGTTTTTCTGCTTATGATTATATTTCGTTTTTAACAAATAACGGAGTAGATATTAAGTTAGAAGATAATAACAGGGTTTTCCCCGCAACAAATAAGGCAATAACAATTAAAAATTGTTTTGATAATTTAGTTAGTAAATCGGCAGTGTTAAAATTAAACACTTGTGCTTTATCAGTAAAAAAAGTTAACGATAAATTTGAAGTTGAAACAAACAATGGGTATTTGTATTTTGATGTTTTAATTGTTGCTACGGGTGGTGTTAGCTATCCAACAACGGGAAGTAGTGGAGATGGATATAGGTTTGCCGAAAATTTTAGTATTTTAGTAAACAAACCAAGGGGTTCACTGTGTGGAATTAGGTTGGTAACAGTTCCCGAAAAATTTGAAGGATTACCACTAAATTGTAAGTTGAGTATAAAATCAAAGGGTAAAGTGTTATGTGAAAACACAGGTGAATTTTTATTTACAGGTTATGGTGTTTCTGGACCTAATGTGTTTACATTAACTGCAAAAGTAGATAAACATAGTATTAATGGCGATAGTTTATGTTTTGATTTTTTACCTAATAGCAGTAGTGAAGATATTTTAGGGCAATTAAAAAATTATATTTGTTTAAATCAAACTAAATTTGTGTTTCATGCAGTAAATAGTTTGCTTAACATTAAAGTTGCAAAATTGCTTTTGTTAAAACTTAATATTGCTGAAAATAAACAATGTGCTCAAATAAGCAATAAGGAATTAAATTTAATTGTAAATGCAATTAAAAACTTTGAATTAGAAATTGATAATTTTGATAATGTTGAAAGGGCAACTGTTACTAGGGGTGGCATTAATGTTAAGGAAGTTAACCCTAAAACAATGGAAAGTAAAAAGGTGGAAAATTTATTTTTTATTGGTGAAGTGTTAGATGTTGATGCATTAAGTGGTGGCTATAATTTGCAAATTGCATATTCAACAGCATATGCCTGTGCAACCTATTTAAACGAAAAATTTAAAGGAGAACAAAATGTATAAAAATCGCACTATATATGATTTAGAACTTGTGCTTTTAAGTCAAAGAGGAATGTTAAAACAAACCAGAATTATTTCTAGTATTTTTGCAGTAATTGTTTTGGCATTAGGTGTTGTTAGCATTTTATTGCAAAAGGTTACATTGGGAGTATGTTTGCTTATTGCTGGAACACTTGTTGCTGTTGTTTTTGTTGGGCTTTCTGGTTGGTTTTTAAAAGTTACAATGCAAAAAAATTTAAAAGATAGAAAGGTTGAAGTTGAATATTTGTTTTCTAATAATTTAACCATTACAAGTTATGCTGATGGACAAACAATAACTCAAAGTTTTAATTATAATAATATTTTTCAAATTGTTGAACAAAAAGATTTGTTGGTTATTTGTCCTAGCAAAAATGATGCCTTGCTTATGCGAAAAGATGAAGAATTTGAAGAATATAGAAAATTTATTCAAGAAAAAATGGAAGATAGATATTTAATTGAAAAAACAAAATAGAATGTTTTTAAATTGATTAAATAAAATTGTTTTGTTATACTTTAAAATATAAAGAAAAAAGGAAAAATTTAAAATGATTAAATATGATGTTGTAATTATTGGTGCTGGTCCTGGTGGATTAACTGCTGCAATTTATGCTTTAAGAAGTGGTTTGTCTGTTGCTATTGTTGAAAAGGGTATGATTGGTGGACAAGCAAGCTTAACCTACGAAATTAAAAATTTCCCTGGTTTTTCAAATATTAGTGGTATGGAACTTGCTATGAAAATGCACGAACAAGCAACCGAGCTTGGTGCTGAAACAATTTATGGTGAAGTTCAAAATGTCAATTTTGCTCCAATGAATAATTTAATTTTTGTTGATGGTCAAGAAATTTTTGCAAACACCGTAATTTTAGGTATGGGTGCAAAAGCACGAACACTTGGTGTTAAAGGTGAAGCAGAATTAATTGGTAGGGGAATTTGTTATTGTGCTGTTTGTGATGGTGCAATTTATAAAGATAAAGAAGTTGTTTTAGTGGGTGGTGGAAATAGTGCTGTTGAAGATGCTATTTATTTAAGTAACATTTGTAAAAAAGTTACTGTTATTAACAACTTACCAACTTTTACTTGCCAAGAAGTTTTATTAAAAGAACTTAATGCTCAAATTGAAGATAAACACAACATTTTTGTTAATCAAAATTCTTGTGTTTTAGAAATTATTGGTGATAGTCAAGTTGAAGCAGTTAAATATTTAAACGATGATGGTGAAGAGGTTACAATTAAAGTTGATGGTGTGTTTATTGCTATTGGCAGAGCTCCTGATACTGCTGTTGTTAGAAATAGTATTCATTTAGATGCTCATGGTTATATTGCAACCGATGAAAACCTTGAAACAAACCAACCAGGAGTTTATGCTTGTGGTGATGTTAGGGTTAAAAATCTTCGTCAAATTATTACTGCTTGTGCCGATGGTGCAATTGCTGCAACAAGTGCTCATCGTTACATTAGTAACAACGATTAATATAAAAAATAAGAAACCTTTAAAATGGGTTTCTTTTTTTAACCTTAATTAAATTTTATTCATATAAAACCTTATGTTAAACATTAAGAGGTGTGTATGGGTAAATATTTTGGAACTGATGGAATTAGGGGAGTTGTTAATGAAGGGCTAGATTTTAAACTTGCTTATAATGTGGGTAAAAGTTTAGCTTATTTTTTAATTAAACGAAAAAAAGAACAAACAGTAATAATTGGTCAGGATAGTAGGGTTAGTGGTGATATGCTTACAAGTGCAGTTGCTTGTGGTTTAAGCGATTATGGAGTGTCAGTTAAACTAATAGGTATTGTTCCTACGGGCTGTGTTTCCTATTTATCTGGTAAATTAGCTGTTGGGGCAGGTGTAATGATTACTGCATCACACAATGAGCCAAATATGAACGGAATTAAGCTTATTAATAATTTAGGGTATAAATTTTCTGTTAAAGATGAATTGGAAATTGAAAAATATATTGAATTAAACATTGTTCCAAGTAAAAATAAGGGAAAAATAATAACAGAAACAGAACTAACCAATAAATATATTAATTTTTTAACCGAAGATGTTGGTTGTAGTTTAAACGGATTAAATATAGCAATAGATGTTGCATATGGTTCTAACTATAAAATTGCAGAAACAGTATTAAAAAAATTAAATGCAAATGTAATTTCAATTCATAATGAACCATTAGGCGAAAAAATTAATGTTGATTGCGGAGCTTTAAATGTAAATAAATTAATTAAAGAAGTAGTTTGTCATAAATGCGATTTTGGGTTTGCTTTTGATGGTGATGCTGATAGGTTAATTGTTGTGGCTAACGATGGTAGGGTTTTAAATGGTGACGATTTGTTGTTTGTGTTGGGTTGTTATTTATTTAACAAAAACAAACTAAACTCTAAAACGGTTGTTGGAACAATTATGACTAATAGTGGGGTGGAAGAAAGTTTTGGGGAAATGGGTATTAATTTAGTTAGAACAGATGTGGGTGATAGAAATGTTATTGAAGCCATGAAAGAAAATAATTTTGTGTTGGGTGGTGAAAGCAGTGGGCATATTTGCATTAAAAGTTTAAATGGAACTTGTGATGCATTGTTAAATGCAATTTATTTGCTTAAAATTATAGTAACAGAAAAGTTGGATTTAACACAGTTTTTACTTAAATTACATAAAGTGCCACAAACAATAACCAATGTTAAAGTTAGTGATGAATTTAGAAGAAATTTTGATTGTAATTTGGTACTATGCAAACAACTATGCAAAGTATCAAAAAAGTACCAAAATATGCGAATAATTGTAAGACCGAGTGGTACAGAAAATGTTATTAGAATTTTTGTTGAAGGTAACCCTGTTATAGCAAAAGAAGTTACCAATGAAATTAAAAAATTATTAATGTAAAAAAAGCAGAAAATTAAATTTCTGCTTTTTTGTTATTTTATATCTTTTCCACCATTTGGTGTAGTTTGACTTGGTGTAACCGGTCTCATTAATGGTTCGTCATTTTGTCCACCATCTGGATTGCTTTCAAACATTGTTCTATATTCATCAAGCCAAGCTTCATATTTTTCTGGGTGTAGTTTAATATAATCAAAATCTACAATTCTATTTAATAATTTTTTAACTTGTCTTTCTAGCTTGTTGTTTGGTTTTGCAGGAACTTGCATATATTTTCTTTTGCCAACTACTTTGCTGTAATCAATAAATTTAACAAGTTCGGTTGGTTTAAATATTCTCATTTGGTCTAAAAATGCATTAAAATTATCATCAAATTCGTAGTTTGAAATGTTGAATGTTTTAACAAAAAATTCTTGTAAAGCTTCGGTGTGAATTACTGAACTATTTCCTAAAATATCATCGGTTTTTAATTTGTTTAATAATCCTAGCATTTCTAGTTGATATTTCATTGTTGCATTGTGCTCGTGGATTTTGCCATATTCTTTTAAGTATAGTTCGCCTTCGCTAACTTCTTTTGCATTAAATCTTAAAAATTTTGAAGGTTGATTGCGATATACCGGTAAGCATTTTGTTGCCATGTGGCATAGTGCATACATAAGTTCAAAGTTTTCATCTCTAATATGAACATGGTGTGTTGCGGCAATTCGTTTAACCGATTGAAATTTGCTGCTTTTTGATTTTTTGTGGCTAGGAACTGCATTGTGGTGTGTTGAATTAAACTTTTCTTCAAAATAATCTGGTATTTCAAGTGGTTGTTTTAATGTTATTCCTAGTTGTGCAGCAGCATCTGCTCCCAAGTGCCCAATGCTATCAATTCTGGCTAACTGTGCAATCCCATGTGGTTCGCCACCAACTAAAAGTGTTAGGGGCATAGCAATAGTAGGTGAGTTTTGATAATATTTTTCATCGGAAACAAGCATATATGTATTGCCGTCTATATTACAACTTAAAAGCTTTCTTACAACAAAACAAGGTCTTTCGTGTTTACCTACTGCATTAATGTAGGTTTCGGCAACAACTTTTTTAGGAGCTCTAATAAGTTTGTTAATAAGAGTGTTACCAATCATAAAAGGTTGGTCATCTTCTAAATTAAAAGTTTCGGATAGTTTTTCAAGGGTTTGTTTTGCAACAACTTCGTTAATGTCTCCATTTTTTGTAAGTTTGCTTTTTGGAACTGAAATTGAAGTTGGTGGTGTGGTGTGTTTATCGCCATAATGTTCTTGTTGTGTTTGGCTCCAAAGCATATCACACCAATCGTGTGCAGAATGGGAATATTTTTTAAATTCGTCTATGCTGTTAATAGCTTGTTGCCTTTTAGGTAGTAATAATTTAGACACTTTTTGTGCTGTTGGAATAAATGAGTGGTAAGATGCCTTTTTTACAAGTGTTTCTAAACTTCCACCTCTAACGGTAAAGTTTTGATTAACTTTTGTTAGTTTTTTTATTTTTTTATTACCATATCTTACTTTTCCCATTTAACACCCCTTGCTTTTTTAAATTTTAACACGAAATTTAATTGTTTACAATATGTAATTATTTTTTAGTTTAAATTAACTAAATAGTTTTTATTATTAATTATAATTGTGATAAAATAATTTTAATTTAAGGGGATTAATTATGTTTGTTATTTCTAAAAGTTGGTATGAAATTTTAAAAGAAAAATTAGAGAGCGAAAAGTTTAAAAAATTATCCGATTGGTTAAACGAAGAATATAAAAATAAAACTGTTTATCCAAAGCCAGAAAATGTTTTTAATGCTATTAATAAAGTTAAGTTTGCCGATGTTAAAGTTGTTGTTATTGGTCAGGACCCGTATCATCAACCAAACCAAGCACATGGTTTAAGTTTTTCGGTTGAAGGCGATGTTGCAATTCCACCTAGTTTAAGAAATATCTTTAAGGAATTAAACGATGAGTTGGGTTGCTATATTCCTAACAATGGCAATTTAACAAAATGGGCTAATCAAGGTGTTTTAATGTTAAATAGTGTGTTAACTGTTGAGTATAATAAACCTAACAGCCACAAAGGAAAAGGTTGGGAAGAAATTACAACTGCAATTATTGATAAATTAAACGATAGGCCGGATCCTGTTATATTTTTGCTTTGGGGTGCAAATGCAAAAGCTATTGGCAAAAATATTAACAAAAATAATCACTATGTTTTAACTGCTGCACATCCAAGCCCAATGAGTGCAAATCAGGGTGGTTGGTTTGGAAATGGTTGTTTTAAAAGAACAAATGAAATTTTAAAAGAACTTGGAAAACCCGAAATTGATTGGCAAATTGAAAATAGATAATGTGAAACCCATAATAGGGTTTCTTTTTTTTGTTGTTTTTCGGTATTTACAACCCAATGTTTGTGTGGTAAAATTATTGTGTTGAAAGGAGAGTTACTATGAGTTTATTGCTAAATAAAACCACAGATATTGTAGTACCACTAATAATAATATTTTTTATTTTTGCAATTGCAGCACTTATTATTGTTGTTTTAAAAAAACAATATGGTAAGGATAGGGGCATGATTACAAAATCGGAACCAAAAAGTGTTTCGGTAGAAATTCAAAAAAGATATTTAAAACCAAATGAAGTTATATTTTTAAAAAATTTAGATAAGGTTTTACCAGCTGAATTTGTTGCATACCCAAAAGTTGGTGTAGATAATTTAGTTAAACCAAAAAGCGATAAGATTTTATATAATACAATTTTAAGCCAATATATTGATGTTTGTGTGTTTTTAAAAAGCACAATGGAACCTGTTTTGGCAATTGATTTATACGAAAATAGCCCTGTTGAACAACAAATGAAACAGTTGCATCCTAATGTTATAAAAGCTATGCAGGAAGTAAAAATTCCTATTATAAAATATTTGCTTGCAGAAGAATATAACCTTATTGATTTAAGGACAAAAGTTATTGATGCTATGCCAGCTAAAATGATTGCTATGCTTAAAGATAAGGTGAGAAACGACAATAATTTCTAATTTTACAATTGTTTTTGTTGTAAGTTTGCCTTGCAAACAATGGGTAACTATGTTATAATAATTATACCGCACTAGGCAAAGGTGTAGCAGCCCTTTATTCCCAAATGCTATATGTGGGGCTAACAAACTATATGCGGAAATAACTGTTAAAGTTTTTAACTTTAATTGGATTGTTGATTTTAAGGTCTTATGCAATATTTTGCTGTGAATCATGTCAGGGCCGGAAGGCAGCAGCATTAAGTGGATTTAAATATGTGCCATAAGGTAGCTTTAAAGGAGATTTGATTATTGTTGATGCTTTATTCAAGTGTTTCTAATTATAGCCGTGCGGTTTTTTTGTGTTTAAAACGGGATTGTTCCCGTTTTTTTATTGTTTTCATATATATTTTAAGTTAATAAATTTACATTAAATTGTTTGTGTATGATTTGTTTTATATGATAAAATTAATTTATAAGATGTTAAAAAGGAAACCACCTATTATGGAAATATCAACCAATTCAAAAAGATTTATTAAAACTTACAATCAAATTGACTCTGCATTACGGGTTCAGGGTGATATGAAAAGAAGTATTAGTTATACTGAAGCTGTTAGAAAAGCTGCAAGAACAAACAGTATTGTTGCAAAATATGAAGATCAATTAATTGATTATGGCAGATTAAGAAATGCTATTGTTCATCAAAGCGACCCAGATTTAGCAATTGCTGAACCACATGACGATGTTGTTGCAGAATATGAAAAAATTGCTGAACTTATTTGCACACCACCACTTGCTGTTAAAACTGTTTGTAAAAAGGTTGTTAGCACAATTGAATATAATTGGGCTTTAAAAGATGTTATGGAATATGGCTACAAAAGCGGTTTTAGTAACATTCCTATTTTTAAAGATGGTATGCTTATTGGTGTTGCAAATGCAGGTAAAATTGCCGAAGTAATTGGTAAAAAAATTTATGAAAAACAAGATATTAACGATTACATTGAAAACACCACAATTGAAGAAGTTTTAAAAGAGTTTACCAATGAAAGTTATTATACAATTGTTAATGATAAAGTTACACTTGATAAGGTTTTAAATTTATTTACAGAAAACCGTAAGTTATTAGTTATTTTAATTACAAAGTCGGGTACATTACTTGAACCACCTATTGGAATTATTACAATTACTGATATTATGGATATTAACAAAATTTTAGATAACTACGATGAAAATTAACAACCTATTTTTAGGTTGTTTTTTTATTTTTGATTATATTGCTTTTAAAAAAGTGAAAAATATATTAATATTTAAGTATGATGAACAAAAAAATTAAAATCACAATTATTCTTTCAATAAGTGTATTTATTTTAGCTGCAATAGTTGTTGCTTTTTCTTTTATTGTGCTGTACACCCCAAATATGAATTCTCATATTAATTTAAAAGTGCAAAAGGTTTTAGGGTCGGTTACAATAAATATTAAGGAAGCCGAAAATGGTGCACCTTACTCATATTTCACATTTGAACATACAACCGATGAATGGAAAGAACATTCTTTTGTTAACAAAAACCTTTTGTTTAAAGGTGATGAAGGAAAAATTACAATTGAATTTGTTGTTCACAGCATGGGACATTATAAAACCAATTTGCATTTAGATTTAGAAGGTCCTGGCAATAATGCTAAAATGGAAGTTTTAATTAATAATGTTAAAAGTGAACTTTTTACCGATTTGGTTTTTGAACCAAACGAAATTAAAACAATTTCGTTTGTGGTTTGCAAGGAAGATGTTGAAAAACCTATTAGAAGTAAATTTAACATTAACTTCACATTAACCAGATATGTTGAACCTGTTCCAGAAGACCCCGAAATAACAGAACCTGAACAGCCAGAAGGTGGGGAAGATATAGAAGGAACTGAACCAGAAACTCCCGTTACACCTGAACCTACTGAACCTGTTATTCCTGAACCTACTGAATAATTTAATATTAAATAATATTTAACACTTATAATAAATTGTTGTAATTGTTAAATATTTTTTTATTTAGTACTTTATTTTTTTTATTTGTTGTGCTAGAATTAGTGTCGTTTGAAAATTTGAAAATTTTTTATGTGATAAAAAAGAAATGTTCACATATGTTTAAGGAGAATTATGGATATTCGTAATGTTGCAATTATTGCCCATGTTGACCATGGTAAAACAAGTTTGGTTAATGAATTATTAAAACAAGGTGGAGTTTTTAGAGAAAATCAACAAGTAGCCGATAGGGTTATGGATAGTAATGCTTTAGAAAGAGAAAGGGGTATTACCATTTTAAGTAAAAATGCTGCATGTATGTTTAACGGTGTTAAAATTAATGTTGTAGATACTCCGGGCCATGCTGATTTTGGTGGGGAAGTTGAAAGAGTTTTAAAAATGGTAGATGGTGTTTTACTTGTTGTAGATAGTTTTGAAGGACCTATGCCACAAACTCGTTTTGTTCTAAAAAAAGCTTTGGAATTAGACCATAAAGTAATTGTTGTTATTAACAAAATTGATAAAAAGGATGCCAGAGTTAAAGAAGTTATTGATGAAGTTTTAGAGTTGTTTTTAGAGTTAGATGCAACCGAAGAACAGTTAAATAGTCCATTTGTTTTTGCATCTGCTAGGGAAGGTATTGCATCACTAGATTACAATAGTATGGGAACAAATATGCAACCATTACTACAAAAAATTGTTGATTATATTCCTGCACCTAACGGAAACACCGAACAACCTTTTCAAATGTTAGTAAGTTCAACTGAACAAAACGATTATTTAGGTAAACTTGCAGTTGGTAAAATTGAAAGAGGAACTGTAAAGGTTGGTCAAACTGTTCAAGTTGTTAACTATCACGATGAATCAGTTAGTTCAACATTTAAAATTAGTAACCTGTTTTTATATGAAGGTTTAAAACAAATTCCTAGCCCAGAAGCTGTTGCTGGTGATATTGTTTGTATTGCTGGTAGTAGTGAAGTAACAATTGGTGATACTGTTTGCGATAAACAAACTGTTGAAGCTATTCCTTTTGTTAAAATTAGCGAACCTAGTGTTGAAATGACTTTTTCTGTAAACAATAGCCCATTTGCTGGTAAAGAAGGCAAATTCTGCACAAGCAGACATTTAAGAGATAGGTTAATTAAAGAAAGTGTTAAAGATTTAAGTTTAAAAGTTTTTGAAACAGATAGTGCAGATAGTTTTAGGGTTTTAGGCAGAGGCGAAATGCACATTTCAATTTTAATTGAAAACATGAGACGAGATGGCTATGAATTTCAAGTTAGTATGCCAAAAGTTTTAATTAAAGAAATTGATGGTGTTAAATGTGAACCAATTGATAGGTTGGTAATTGATGTTCCGGAAGAAAGTGTTGGAAATATTATGGTTGCTATGGGTGAAAGGAAGGGTGAACTTGTTTCGTTAACTAACATTGGTAACCGTACCAGATTAGAATTTTTAATTCCTTCTAGGGGATTGTTTGGTTATAAAAGTCAATTTTTAACCGACACTAGGGGTGAAGGTGTAATGAGTGCTATTTTTGAAGAATATGCACCATTTAAAGGACATATTGACCGTAGAAATTATGGTGCTTTGGTTGCTTATGAAACAGGCGAAGCTGTTCAATATGGTTTATATAACACACAAGAAAGGGGCAGATTGTTAATTACAACCGGCACAAAAGTTTACCAAGGTATGATTGTTGGAACAAACCCAAAAGGTGATGATATTGTTGTTAATGTTTGCAAAAGAAAACAATTAACAAACATGAGAAGTGCCGCTGCTGATGAAGCATTAAGGTTAGAACCTGTTAAAACTTTAACCCTAGAAGAATGTTTAGAATTTTTAAATGATGATGAACTTTTAGAAGTTACACCACAAAATTTAAGATTAAGAAAAATTATTTTAGATCACACCCAAAGGGGAAGGGCTGATTTTAGAAGAAAAAATAATATTGAAGTTTAAAAAAATATACTAAAAAAGTGCTAAAATAATCTTGACAAGTAAGTAATTATTATATATACTTTACTTGCAATGTTTAAGGGTTGCACTTTTTTTTGTACTAGCCCCACAAAATTAGTGAAAACCAAAAACTAGAATAAATTTTTTGAAATAATAATTAGGAGATTAACATATATGAAAACAGTTATGGCAAATGCACAAACTGTAAAGAGTGAGTGGTTATTAGTAGATGTTGCTGATATGCCTTTAGGTCGTGCAGCTAGTCAAATCGCTAATATTTTAAGAGGTAAACACAAACCAACTTTCACCCCTCATTGCGATGCAGGTGATTATGTAGTAGTAATCAACACCGACAAAATGATTTTAACAGGAAATAAATTAACAGATAAATTCTATTATCGTCATTCAGGACATCCTGGTGGCCTTAAGAAAACTGCTTACAAAGATTTAATGGAAAACAAAAGCGATTTCGTTTTAGAAAAAGCAGTTAAAGGTATGCTTCCTAAAAATAGTTTAGGCAGAGATATGTTTAGAAAATTAAAAGTTTACAAAACAGCAGAACATCCACATTCTGCTCAACAACCAAAACCATACAAATTAGTAGGAGGAGTTAAATAATGGCAGCAAAAAAAGCAACCGTTCCTGCAGCAAAAAAAGTTGAATTTATTGCAACAGGTCGTCGTAAACAATCTATTGCTAGAGTTAGACTTGTTCCTAACGGAAGTGGTTTAATTGTAGTAAACAAAAAATCTTTAGAAGAATATTTTGGTTTAGGTACTCTTCAATTAATTGTTAACCAACCATTAGAATTAACAGAATCTGTTGGTAAATATGATATCACAGTTAATGTTCATGGTGGTGGATTAAGCGGACAAGCTGGTGCAATTCGTCAAGCTATTGCTCGTGCACTTGTTAAAGCTGATGAACAATTAAAAGACCAAATTAAGAAAGCAGGATTCCTTACTCGTGATGCTCGTGCAAAAGAAAGAAAGAAACCTGGTCTTAAGAAAGCTAGAAAAGCACCTCAATATAGCAAGAGATAATTTGTTATTAATATTAAAAACCCTGATTTTTCAGTGTTTTTATTTTTTTTTATTTTCAAAAAAAGAAGTAAGTTTAAGTGCTTACTTCTTTTTTTCTGTACCTTTTATTTTATATTGTTTTAAAACGGTTGCCATTTCTTCTGGTGAATCAGCATTTAAAATTGCAGCTAAATTCAACCTATCTTTAACAAAACCATCAACAACCGAAACGGTTTCTTTTTCTAGTTCTAATTGTTGTTCTTGTAAAGTTTTTATTGTGCTAGATTCAGCTAAATAAATAATTTCACCACACAAAATAGCATTTGTTAAATAGTTTATTAAATAATTGCAATCATCATAAAATTTTCTGGTATCAATTTTTGTTTCGTTTATTTGTTTGTTTGCAGTATATGCTTTTGCAGCTCTATAAAAACTTGCTTTATTTATTTTACTATTTTTAATTTGTTGGTTAAGTAGTAGTATTGATTTTCCTGTGCATTTAATTAAATAAGGTTTAACTTTTTCAAGCATTTTAGGATTAGAAATGTTGTAACCAAATTTTTTTAAAATTAAAATAGTGCTATCTAATGAATTTGTTAGGTTGGCATTATCTAATTCCGATAAAAATTCCTGAACACTTAATGTTCGGTCGGTGTTGCCATATTTAGATGTTAATCGTTTTATCATTAAGTTTTCTATGTAATTGTTTTCTGATAAAACTATGCCATTAAAAACAAATTTAGCCAACTTATTTCTCCTAAAAATTTATCTAATAAAATTATAGCATAAATGGTTTAATAGTCAATATTAACTTTTTTTAAAACTAGGGTAAATCAATTTTATAAATTAATAAATTGTGCTAAAATTATTTTGTATTTAAGGAGTTAAAACTATGATTGAAAAATTATCGCAAACAGAATACTTAACCAGGGAAGAACTTTACAATTGTTTATATAGTATGTTTGAAGAATGTAATTCAGTAAAAGTGTTTAGAACTTTACAGGATTATTCTGGAAACTACGATGAAATATATAATGAATATGTGCAATTTAATTTGCCGGAAGTTGAACAATTACTTGCTGATTTTTATTTAGATAATGTTTTACTTGAAGATAAAAAAGAAATTGAACATTTATATTTTGTTAATGAACCTGTTTCAACCTATTTAAAATTTGAAGCATTAAGGGTTTTTGTTTATAACGAAATTGGTCATAAAACCTATGCAACTAAAATTCAAGGTGAAACTGATTTTGTTGTGTTTGATAATTCTGCTGTAATTTTATTAGATTTTACTGAACAAGGTGCATTAAAAGGTGGTTTTTTAAGTACAAAACCAGCCGATGTTGAAATTGCAATTAGCGAATATAATAAATATAAACAAGATGCTGTTGATTATTTAAAAGCTGTTCCATGCGAAAGCTCTACAAAAAACGGCTTAAACAGAAAAATTAAAGATTTAAAATATAACTTAAAATTAAAATAAAAAATCCCTTTAATAGGGATTTTTTTATCTTGCTAAATTGTGTTTTATAATAAGTTTTAATGATTTTAATATGTCTTCATCGGCATAATCTATAATTTCGTTAACAATTTTTTCAGAAACATTTAGTTTTATAATTAAATTATTGCAAAGGTTTAATACTGCCGAAAGTAAATCGGTTGTTGTAAAAAAGTGAAAAACTGATTCTAAAATTAATTTTTTTTGTTTAACAGCTCTTAAAAACATAATTAAATTTAATGGTGATTTTTTAATCCAAAATTTATCTTCAAACCTATTTAAATTGTTAACAACTTTTATTTTGTTTAGGTTAGGGTTTTGTGTAATTAAATAATCAGCATAAATTTCATTGTTTAAAATTGTGGCTAAAACAGTTTCATTTGCAACTGCTGTGGTAAAAACAGTTGAATTAATATATTCAACTAATTTTTGGTTATTAAACAAAATATCATACATTTTTTCTTGTGTTATCATAGTTAATTAATTATAACATATATAATTTATTTTTTCAAAATTATTATTTGTGATAAAATATTTAATAGGAAAGGAAATATGAATAAGATAATTTTTGTTTGTACGGGAAACACTTGCCGAAGCCCTATGGCAGAAGCAATTTTGAAAAACAAACTAAAACTTAATAACATTTCTAATTTTGCTGTTTCTAGTGCAGGAATTATGGCTGACCCATCAACAAAAACAAGTAAAAATACTATTTTAGCATTAAAAAATATGGGGATTGTGCTTAAAAGTAAACCAGCAAAACAATTAACTAAAACAATGGTTACTGCAAACACTTTGCTAATTCCTATAACAAAAAACCATGCCGAATACATTAAAAATGTTGGAAATGTTAAACCTTTGTGTGATTTTAGTAGTGGAATAGATATTCCAGACCCTTACGGACAGGATTTGGTTGTTTATGAAAAGTGTGCAAAAATATTAGATTTTATTTGTGATGAAATTGTAGAATTAATTATTAAAGGAGAGTTAAAATGATTTATTTGGCAAACGACCATAACGGAGTTAATAAAATGAAATTTATTACCGATTGGCTTACTAAAAATGGTTATGAATATAAGTGGGTTGGTGCAACAACTTATGAAAAATCTGATTCCTATGTGACATATATTAAAGAAGCAAATGAACTTGTTAAAAGTGGTGATAATTTAGGAATTTATTTGTGTGGAACAGGTGTTGGTGCTAGTATTGCTGCAAACCGTTGCAAAGGAATTAGAGCAGTACTATGCAATATGCCAAAAACTGCTTATTTTGGCAGGTTTCACAATAATGCAAATGTTTTAGTTTTAAGTGGTGGCTATAAGGGTTACCCTAAAATGTGTAATTGTAAATTAAAGAAAATTTTAAAAACATTTTTAGAAACTAAATTTGAAGGCGATAGGCATATTGAAAGAGTTAACGATTTAGATAAAATGTATGAGTAGGTGTTTAAAACATCTACTTTTTTCATAAAATTAATTTAATTATCATAGCAATATATAAAATGGAATTTTGGAGTTATTATGAAAAAATTTGGTTTTATATTGTTGTGTTTTTTATCTGTTGTGTTTGCTGGGTGTAACAATTTAAAAGTTTATGATTATGTAAAAAATAATATTGCTGAATATAGGCAAAATTTGTATGTTGGCGAAAACGAAAAAATTGCAGTTTCGCTTACTAGTGGCTGTCGTGAAAAGGACTATGTTGTTAATGGTTTATGCACTAATCCTATTGAATTTGCAGTGCTTACTTTTAACTTAAAACAAAAACAAACAATACCTGAAACAGTTAATTATGTTTTAACTGTTGGAACTAGCCGTTATGATGGTTTGTTAGAGAAAAATCCATATAATGGAAGTTATGTATGCGATATAAAAAAAATTATTGAATCTAGCGATGTTATAACTGCCAAAATAATTGCAGGTGATTTTGTTGAATATGTTGAACTAAAATCGGTTACTGATAATTGGAATGTTAACTATGATAATGCCTTGCGATTAGCTTGTGTTGAATTAAAAAATGAATTGTTGGCATTAATTGAAAATAATGAATTTTATGGTGAATGTTATATAAAAATTATTAACGATGAAGTTGTTAGTGAAAATCATTATTTTTGGTATGTAAATTTTGTTTCAAGGTCGGGTAAAACTTTTGCTGTTGTTATTGACCCTATTAGTAATGAAATAATGGCAAAAAAAGTGGTGTGATTAAAACGGAAAAATTTTCCGTTTTTTTATTTTAAAGTTTAAATTGATGTTTGTAGCTATAATGTGTTTGAACCCCTTTATTTTGTTGACTAAAAAAATGGTTGTGCTAAACTTTTAGCAAAGGAGAATAATATGAAAATGTTAATCACCGGTGGGGCAGGATTTATTGGCTCAAATTACTGTCATCACATTTTAAATAATTATCCAACTTATAAGGTTGTTTGTTTAGATAAATTAACTTATGCTGGTAGTTACGAATCTTTAACCGACATTATTAATAATCCTAATTTTAAATTTATTAAAGGTGATATTTGTAATGAAGAATTGGTTGATGAATTATTTAAAACCGAAAGTTTTGATGTTGTTGTAAACTTTGCAGCAGAATCACATGTTGAAAGGTCAATTGAAAATCCTTCAATTTTTGTTAATTCAAACATTGTTGGTGTTAGGGTTTTGCTTGATGCTTGCAGAAAATATGCTGTTAGATTTCATCAAATATCTACCGATGAAGTGTATGGTGGCATATCGCTTTTAGATAATTCTACTAGGTTTGGTGAAGATAGTTTTTTAAATCCTACTAGTCCATATAGTGCAGCAAAAGCAAGTGCCGATATGTTGGTGATGTCGTATTTTCATACATATAATTTGCCTGTAACAATATCTAGGTGTTCTAACAATTTTGGACCGTATCAACACCCCGAAAAATTAATTCCTTTAACAATAAAAAGGTTGTTAAACGGTGAAGATTTGTTGGTACATGGTGATGGCCTTGATATGAGAGATTGGTTGTTTGTGTTGGACCATTGTAAAGCATTAGATTTAATAATTCATAACGGGAAATTGGGTGAAATTTATAATATTGCAGGAAATCACGAAATTACAAACCTTGTTATGATGGATAACATTTGTGATTTGGTTGGTTTGGTTTCAAAAAAACAACACATTAAAAACAGACCTTGTCATGATGAAAAATATACTTTAAATGCTGATAAAATTGAAAGAGAATTAGGGTTTAAACCTGATAATAATTTTAATGAAAATTTAGCATATACAGTTAAATGGTATTTAAACAATAAAGATTGGTTAAAAAGGAATTATTTCGATTTAAGGGAAGAATTGGAATATGTAGAGTTTAATTTTACACCGGACGAAGTAATAGCTTCTCATTTCTTTGAAAGGAACGGAAAATACAAAGGATTGGT
>JAZNIS010000003.1:0-1686 GCA_045577635.1 Clostridia bacterium | reverse complement strand
TTGATTTATGACATTGTCTTCCTAAGACCGCTTGGCCTCCGACTTGGGGCAAATATAAAGCAACATTCCAATTTTTATCACTTCCACTTCTTATGTTCCAAGCACAAGTTAAAGCAAGTGGTTGGTTTGGTGCAACAGGTTTAATGGTTGTTGAAATCATCAACTATGTTTTACTTGGGGTAGTTGTTGGCTTAACAATTATTAGTGCTATTCATTATTTTGTTAAAAACAGGGCAGTTTTAACAGAAGAACCATCAAAAGTTACTCTAACAAAAACTGTTACAAATAATGAAAGTGAAAAAGCAGAATAGTTTTATTTTTAAACAAAAAAGATGGTTTAAACTAAACCATCTTTTTATTTTTTTTGCAAAATATAATATTTCCAATCGGTTTCTTCAAGTTTCAATTCTTTTACAAAATTAAAATATTTATTGCTATGTTTAATAATTTTGTTGGTTGTGTAGCAGTAAAATTCTCTAGCATAATCTTTTCCATCAACATTTATGTTTTTTATAATTTTATCGCCATCTTTAACAACAATAAATGCATAAGCATTTTCTTTTAAAACTGCAAACATATTTTTAAATGCTAATTCCAATTTTTCTTCTGGTAAATGCACAAGTCCTGCAATACAAGCAATTCCATCAAACAATCCTAAATCACTATAATCTTTTAACATATCCTTAACATAAAAGTTTAGTGTAGGGTTATATTTTTTTGCCAGTTTAATTGATTTTTCACTTAAATCAGCACCAACAACATTAACCCCTAAATTATTTAATCTCATACTCTCATATCCGGCACCACAGCACAAATCTAAAACTGTTGAATTTTGTGGTAATAACTTAACAAACTCTTTTAAATATGGCAATAATGTTTCATTTTTATACCATTCTTCTGCCCATTTATCAGCATAATCATCATAATAATCAATAAGTGTTTTCATACTAATTTTCTCCATTATTTTAATTATATCACATTTATTAATAAAACCTTTAATTAATAAGCATTTTTATTTTCAATTTTTATTTAATAAATTATAATTAATTTGTTATAATATAGTAATAATTATGAAAACAAGTATTTTAAGAATATCAAACGATATTTTGCTTGGGAAAAAGCAAGATAATATAAGTCAATATTTATTAAAAAATTGTCTAGAAATAGGCGAAATTATTTCATGTGTAAATACTTGTGAAAATCATCCAGAACAAATTAGCAGACAAATTAATAATTCTGATTCAGATTTTATTTTTATTGTAGGTGAGTGTATTTCATCTAGAAATGCAAACATTAAAAAAACAATAGCTCAAATTATCGGAGATCAAATAGTTAAAAGTGATTTAGCCGAAAGCACCGTTAAATCATATTATGCCGAAATTAATCAGCCAATTTTATATGATTCAGAAAACGAATATTATCTTCCGTCAACTAGTAAACTATTAGTTGTTAAATCTAGTCCATTACAAAGTTTTATAGTTTCACATAACAATAAAACCTTTGTATTTATTCCAGGCGAATTAGATGTTGTTAAGGAAGTATTTAATACATATTTGTCTAATTATATTAAAAGTAATTTAACAACCAAATATAAAACAACAACAATTAAAACTTTTGGAATTTCAGAAAAAGATATTTATTCAATGATTTTCTTACCAGGTTTTTCTACAACGGAACAAGTAACTG
>JAZNIS010000002.1:0-8078 GCA_045577635.1 Clostridia bacterium | reverse complement strand
GATACAGTTGCTGACTATACAAAATCTGGTACATGGCAAAGAGGTACAGCAAGCTCAATTGGTGTAAACCCAGCTGGTACACTTGCTTAATAGCAATTAGTTAAAAATCATTTTACAAAAGATAAATTAGAGAGATAGTTTAAAATCTATCTCTCTTTTTTTGTTTATATTAGTTTAAAACCTATCTCTCTTTTTTTCTTTTTATTAGTTTAATAATTACATTATTACCTAAATGCCCCTGCAACTTGTCATTCTGAACGAAGTGAAGAATCTAAAAAACAATGCTTTAAATAACTGATTTTATGTTTTAAACATATAATAAACGGGGTGGATAATTAATTGTTGTTTTATTGTGGAAAAAGCAGAAAATTTTTTAATTGTAAAAAAAATTTGCCTATTGTTTATTTGCAAAAAACTTGTTAATAGGTTAGAATATAGTATATGGCAATTAGTGAATTAGGTCGCCGTGAGAATTATGTAGGCGAAAAATACTTAATAGAAAACATGAAGGACATTCAAAAAAACATTTTGAAAACCAGCAATGTTTTAAAAAACTATGGTGTTAGCACATCTTTAAAAGATGTTGTTATTAAAAATTATTACGACACCGACGATATGTTTTTTAGAAAAATTGGTTTAAACATAAGTGTTAACATTTACAAGGGTCGTCCTTATGCTGATTTAGTTGTAAGGTACGATAGTGAACAACCTCGTATCCAATTTATTTCAGACATTCCTGATACTTTCATTAAAAAAATTGGTAAAAAGGATTTAATTTCTAAACATTTTGAATATATTGCTATGGCAGTTTTAGAATTAATTCCAACAGGTATTAGTGTTGAGCCAATTGAAATGGTTAGAAAGTTAAAATTGAAACTTTCAATCAAGAAAAAAAGAGAAAGATTTCGTGTTATTCATTCTAACGGATTAAAAGTAATTTTAAGTTTTGAACAAAGTGTTTATATGAATGCTAAAAGGCAAAAGGTTAAACTTAACATTTTAGAGTTAAGGTTAGATAGTCCGTATGCAACAGCACCATTATTTGAAAAATTTATTCATGATTTACAAATTGCCGAAATTAGAATGATTAAAACAAAACACAGTGACCTATTTATTGGTCAAGATTATTTAGATATAGTTTAATTAAATTTAGGTCGCTTTTTATAAAAGTGACCTATTTTAGTGCTTTAAAGGTGGTTTTATGGTTAACAAAAAAATAATTTTAAGGTATGCAATTTCCGTTTTAACAATTATTGTTGGCACATTTTTAATGGGTGTTGCATTTAGTGTGTTTCTATCTCCTAACAACATTTCTCCAACAGGGTTTTCGGGTATTGCATCACTAGTTTCTAACTATGCAGCAACAAAAGGAATAACAATTAATGCATCGCTTTTGTATATGGGTATGAACTTAATTTTGTTTATTATTGCATTTAAAAGTATGGGTAAGGAATTTATTATTTTATCCGTAACAGGTGTTTTAAGTTTTTCGCTTTGTATGTATTTATGCGAATTTATTAAGCTAGATGTTGGTTCCGATTTATTGCTATGTGCCCTTTATGGTGGAATTTTTATGGGTGCAGGTGCAGGGCTTGTTATTAGAAGTGGTGGCTCAACAGGTGGTGGCGACACAATTGCTTGTATGCTTAAAAAGAGCAATGCTAAAATAACACAAGGGCAAGTTATTGTTGCTATTGACATGGTGATTATTGCTGTTAGTTCCTTTATTTATGGCATAAACTATGGTTTATATGCATTAGTAACCTGTGTAATTATGGGTTATGTTTGTGATGTTGTTATTAATGGTGTTAAGGCAGCAAGGGCATTTTATATTATCACTGATAAAAGTGAAGAGTTAAGTGCCGAAATTATGAAACAGGTTGAAAGGGGTGTAACTAAAATTTCGGTTACAGGTATGTATTTAAAACAAGAACATAACATGCTTTTATGCTTATGTTCCCGTTCGCAAGTAACAGCTTTAAAAAGGGCTGTTAAGGAAATTGACCCAAAAGCATTTATGTATTCGGTTAATGTTTCGGAAGCATTAGGTGTTGGTTTTGACCCACTTGAAAAACAAGTTGTAAAACCCGAAACTAAACAAGCCGTTAACAAAACCGACGGTGATAAACCAGATTTAGCACAAACCGAAACAGAACAAGCCGATTTAACTGCCACTGCAAACGGTGTTAAAAAACCTAAAAAACAAGCAAATAAAACTGTAAAAAACAACAAAAAATAATATAAAAATAAAAATCTCACAATGTTAAAAGTGAGATTTTTTTGTTTTTTCGCATATAATTTTTATAAATTATAGTGTGTTTCGGTGTTGCTTAATGTTTGACACTATTTAACTTATATATTAAAATTAGATATAATTAATAAAGTGAGAAGTATGGCTAAACGAAAAAATTTTATCAGTTTAATAGTGCTAATGTTTTCGGTAATTTTGTTTGCTGGTTGTGCTTCGGTTGATTATTCTAGGTTTATTTATCCTAACGGAACAATAACCGATAGAATAGTTGTTGAAGTTGATAATAAAGCCCTAGAAAAGGCATGTTCAATACCTAAAAACGAACTTTATGATTTAATTAAAACCGATTTAGAAAACGAATATTTATTGCCTATTATTAATTTTAGGGATAGGTACGAACCTGTTGGCATTGATTGGACAAATCCAGATGAAGCTCGTAAGGGTTTTGCTATGATTGATACTGTTAGAGATGGTATTAAAACCAACTGCGAAATTTTGGGAGATTCGGTTGTGTGTGATGTTTCCTTTGCTAGTATGGATTTATTTAATTTGTACTATAACAGTTTTTCTAGCGATGAAGAAAATGAAGGAAGCAACATAGAGTTTAGGGAACAACCATTTTTTAATAGTTATGTTCAAAGTAGCGAAAATGCTTTTGCTGTTTTAAAAACCGATTATTTAAAAACTTTTATAAAAAAATATAAAGGTTATTTTGATAACGAATTTGATTTGGCAGATTTAAAGTTAACACAAGAATATGCTAGCCCTAACACAAACATTTATTCTAATGCCACCGAAACCCAAACAACAAAAGGTATTAAAATGCACCATTGGGAAATTTCGGCTGATAATTTAGATTTTATGTTGGAATTTTACACCGTTTCACCAAACCCAGGTAGTTGGTATGTTTTAGGTTTGGGTATTACAATTGTTGTAACATTTTTGGTTTGGGGAGCAATTCGCCGTAAAAATCAGCAAGATTAGTTAAAATTTACTATTTATTTATTGTTTTATTTGTGATACACTAATAAAGCAAAAGGAAGAAATAATGGAAGAAAGATATTTTTTTGATAAAAGAGTTATTAAAAAAGTTTTAATTAAATATGGCATAATGTTTGCTTGTTTATTGCCTGTTTTGGCTTTATTAAACTCTTTTTTAAACAGATATTTACATTTTTGGTTAACTATTGTTATAGATTGCACATTAATATTTTTAACAATTTTTATTGTTGAAGCAATTATTAACAAAATTAAAGATAAAAAAGCAGAGTTAGAAAATGACTTTGTTGTTATAAAGGCAAAAGAAATTAAAGCAAAACGAAAAGAAACAACCCAAGAAGAAGTTGTTGTTGAAATTAAGGAAGAAACAAATAAGGAAGGTAAGTAATGGCTACAAAAGAAAGAATTTTGCCACACAGCATTGAAGCCGAACAAAGTGTTTTGGGTTGTGTGCTTATTGATCAAGATGCTAGCATGAACATTGTGAGCGAACTTAAAGGTGATGATTTTTATGTTGAAGCACACCGTATTATTTTTGATGCTATGTACACTGTTTATGCAAACAATGCTCCTATTGACTTTGTTACATTAACTGATGAGTTAGAAAAAACAAATATGCTTGAAAGTGTTGGTGGTGCTGAATATATTGCTACACTTACAAACATTGTTCCTTCTAGTAGTAACTACAAACATTATTTAGATATTGTTAAACGAAACAGTGTGTTAAGAAAACTTATTAATGCTAGTAACACAATTATTAACAACTGCTTTGAAGCACAAAATATGCAAGATGCAATTACTTTTGCTGAAAAATCTATTTTTGATATTTCACAAAAAGAAGACCGTAGTAGTTTAGTGCAATTAAAAACTGCAACTTTGGAAGTTTTAGATAAGTTTGAAAAAATTCAAAAAGACAGAGATAGTTTAAGGGGTTTACCAACAGGTATTTATGGTTTAGATAAAATTACTAATGGTTTACAAAATTCCGACCTTATTTTAATTGCTGCAAGGCCGGGTGTTGGTAAAACTAGTTTGGCGATGAACATTGTTAACAATGCTGCTATTAAAAGGGGTGCAAGTGTTGCTGTGTTTAACCTAGAAATGCCTAGGGTTCAACTTGCTCAAAGGTCGCTTTGTTCCGTTGCTTATGTTAGTATGGAAAGGGCTTTAAAAGGCGAATTAACAGTTCCTGAATGGAAAGCTTTGTGGGCTGCAAACGAAAAATTAAGCAAAGCAAAAATCTTTGTTGACGATTCAAGTTTGAACACTCCTGTTGATATTTTAAGTAAATGCCGTAGGTTAAAAGCTGAACATGGCCTAGACCTTGTTATGATTGACTACCTTCAACTTATGAGTTCTGGTAAGAAAACCGATAACCGTCAACAAGAAGTTGCCGATATGAGCCGTGGGCTTAAAATTATGGCAAGGGAATTAAATGTTCCTGTTATTGTGTTAAGTCAGTTAAGTCGTGCGGTTGAAAGCAGACAAGGTAAAGTTCCTGTGCTATCCGATTTAAGGGAATCAGGTGCAATTGAACAAGATGCCGATATTGTTATGTTTATTCATAAACCAGATATTCCTGCCGATGCAACCGAAGAACAAAGAAAAAATTATTTGTGTGAAATTATTATTGCTAAACACCGTAATGGTGCTTTGGGTGAAGTTAAGGTTAAATGGATGGGTGACATTACAACATTTGTTAACCTAGAAAAAGATGCTAACGAACAAAGTTTAGATGAACTTGCTCCACCACCACTTCCTAACGATTCTATTGATGAAAGTATGCCAGAAATTGTGCCACTAGAAGATAGCGACATAACCGACATATTTTAATTAAAAACCGTTAATAATTGCCTTTAAAACCAAATAGTTTTAAATACAATTACTTATGGTAAATTGTTTAAATGGCCGTTAAAATGGCAATTTAAAGGCAAAACAAAGGTTTTTAAATAATGGTTTGTTTTTAAGTTAACAATTAAACAATTTTAACTTAATAAATTAAACAAATTAAAAACCAAAACTAAATTTAATTGTAAAAAAAAAGACCTAATTATTTAGGTCTTTTTTATTGTTATTTTTATTTAAAGTGTGCACCACAGTTTGGGCATTTTAACGAATTTGATGGGCTTTTTGTGTTGCAGTAAGGACAAACTTTTAAGCTATTTGCTTCCTTTTTTAGTTGTTCGTTTTCTGCTTTTTGTTTTTCAACTTCGCCTTTTAATCTTTCAATTTCTTCGTCTTGTAATATATCGTCTAGTGTTTCAATATCGTCATCGTCATCATCGTAATCATCATCGTCGTCACTATTATATTGCTTTTCTATGGTTTTAGTGGTTAAAGTTGTAATTCCGGCAGATAGGAAAATAACACCCATAATAATATAAATTATAATTTCAGCAAAAGAAGCAGGTTCTTCTGGATTTTCTATTTCTTTTGGAACAGAATTGTTTATTACAAATTGAACTTCTTCAACATCTTCAAAATCGTGTTGAGTTGAAAAAGTGTGGTTAATATAAAAATTGTGTTGTACTTCTAGCTTATCAATGTTAATAACAAGTGAGCCAGGAGTTTCTGAAATTACTGTTTCAACTTTTACAATAATTTGAACATTTTCTAAATCTTTGTTTGTATTATTAATAATTGTTCCTGTAACAACCGATTCAAAATCATTTAAATATGGGCGGGTTTCTCTTTTTGAAGAAACCTTAATTTCAGATACTACGGTTATATCTGGTTTTGTTTGGGGTCCTAAAACTTCGCTTAATGTTAAACTTGCACAGGCAGCAAAAAACACAAAAAACACAGATGCTATTAATATTTTTCTTAATTTTGTCATAATAAAATCCCTTAATCAATTTTAAATATTATAACAACAAAATAAGTTTATGTAAATTATAATAGTAATCATATAAGTTGTTCTTTATTAATATTTATTATTAATTACAATAATTTAGGTGTGGTATGTTTAAGGTAATAAATTTAAAAACAATTATTGCAGGTTTTTTATTGTTGCTGTTTTCTTTTATAATTTCACAAACAATGGTTCAAATTACAATGGCAAATAGCAAGGTTAGGTTAAATTACACCATAGTTTTAGATGCAGGGCATGGTGGGGTTGATGGTGGTGCTGTTGGTAGTTTAAATGTGTCGGAAGCAGAAATTAATTTAAAGGTGGTTAACTATTTAAAGGATTTGCTTTCAGGTTTTGGTTTTAAGGTTGTTTTAACAAGGTCAAACAGTGGTGGTCTTTATTCCTTATCTGCAAAAAACAAAAAAGTTTCCGATATGGAAAACCGTAAAAAAATTATTGAAAGTAACAACCCAAACATGGTTGTTAGTGTGCATATGAATAGTTTTGTTAGTAGCACAGAAAGGGGTGCACAAACCTTTTATAATAAAGAGTGTGAGCAAGGTAAAGTTTTAGCTGAATTAATACAACAGGAATTTGTTAAATCGTTAACTAATGCAAGGCAAAATTGCTCCTTTGCCGATTTGTTTATTTTAAACTGTGTTTTAGCTCCTGCTGTTGTTGTGGAAGGTGGATTTTTAAGTAATGCCGAAGAAGAAAAGTTGCTAGTTACAAGTGAGTATCAACAAAAAATTGCCTATGCTATTTTTTGTGGTATTTTAAAATATTTTGAAGTTGTTTCAACTATGTAAAAGTTTTAAGCCATAATTCAAATATTTGTTTGTTAAAATTTGTTTAATAGTATATAATCTACTTGTTTAAAACAAAAATTGTTTTAACAGTTATATTCAAATTATTATTACAAGTTATAGCATATTTGTAATATTTACATACTTTTTAACATAAAAGGCGGGTTTTATGACAATAAATACTAACATAATTAAAGATGAAACACTATTATCATTAAAAGTTAACAAGGCTGTTGTTGATTATATTAAACGAAACAAGGCAGTAAACGGTGTGCCAGCAAACATTAAAACAAACGAACTTTTAACTGTTGCTTTTAACTGTGTTGGAATAGCTGATCAAATTTTAGCAACCGAAGAAGAAAGGGTGGCAATTGTTAATTCGGTTAAAACTTGTTTAACTGTTTTAGAAGAAGTTGGAGCTATTCAACCTGCAAGTTTAACACCATCAACTTTTACCGAATATTTGCAATATAAAAAACTTGGTTTTAGAGCAACCGAAAAACCTATTCATAGCAAAGCTGTGGCTTACTCTGCAAGTGCTGATTTTGGTAAAAAGGTTTCTGCATTAAAAACCAACGAAATTATTGAAAGGTCTGATGTGGTTGGTGTTCAAATTGATGGTGGCACTGTTTCGGTTTTAGCAGTTAAGGGTGTTCCTTTTGAAAAGGTTAAATTTTGCAACTCTATGTTCAACTATACAAGGTTTGCCAACTACATTGGTTGCTATAACGAAGAAACAAATAAAGTTGATTTTATTTCTACTGCTAATGAAAAAAGAATTTTTTTCAGTGCACCAAAAAGAAGGGTGTTGCCTGAAACCAAAGAAATTATTAACTTATATTATAAAGTTAACCTTTCCAATTATAAAAACTTGTTCCTAGAAGGCAATTCAAAAAATTCGGTTCAAACAATTTTAAGTTTAAAAACACCAAGCGAAAAGCATTCGCTTTCAACCGATGTTATTAGTTTTTCAGGTCAAACCAGATATATTTAATTTTGTTAATGTAAACTTTTAAATAGGGCAACCTTTTGCCCTATTTTGTTTTTAAAACAAACACTTGATTTTAATTGTTGTTTGGTATATATTTTTATTGTTGCAATCACTTTTAAATTTGTAACTATTAAAATTATATAAATTGTTTTATTTATAGTAAGTTTTATATTGTTGTTT
>JAZNIS010000001.1:0-2007 GCA_045577635.1 Clostridia bacterium | reverse complement strand
TTTTTTTGTTTTTTTTTATTATGATTTGTGTATGATTAAAATGGCTAAATTTGGTGTTGTTTTGTTGTTTTTTAGTTCTAAAATGTGAGGAAATAATTTTGTTAAAATTATGGTGTTTATTTTGCTAAATTTTTTATTTTTTTTTGATGCCAAAATTTTACATTTTGTATTAGTTAAAATTAGTCATAATTTTTAAAATGAAGTAGTTTTTTATTAATTGTGCTGATGTTTATTTGTCTTCATTTAATGGTTTAAAATTGAAAATGTTTTTTGGTGTAAATTACAAATTGTTTTCGGTCGCTTTGTAATGAAAGTGCAAAATTAATAAAAAATTGTGGCTTTGGGTATTATATATATAAATAAAATATAATTTTTGGTAAGAATTTATATCATTTTATTGCTTTTTGCATTTTATTGTAGTAAAATCAAACTATAAAATAGCATTTGGCGACCAAATTTGTCTGGTTTCCAAATCTTTTGCATTATGTTATTGCTTTCAAATAAATGAAAAATGGAAAGCAAAATTACTTTTTGGAGGAAGGATTTATGCAATTTGCTTCAATGTCGTTAGGAATTTTTGACTTCTTAATTGAATGGTTAACAAATTTCTTAATTTGGATTATTGGCTTCTTTATTGACTTGTTAATGGCACTTTTTGCAGAATTATTTTATTCTATTGGTGCGATGCTGTTAAATATTGTTGACTTTATCCAACTAATGTTTAGAAAACTTTGTGGTCTAGACACTTTCTATGTAAACGGTGTTCCTTATTCGGGAATGGATCCATTACTATCAATGATGACAGATAGGGATGTAACACAAGTATTAATTGCCTTAACACTAGTTGCAGTGGTTATGGTAATTATTGCTTCAATTATTAAAATCATTCAATCTGAATTTTCAACTGAAGGTAGTAAAAACAGTAAAGGTCAAGTTTTTGGTGCTGCACTAAAAAGTATAATGTTATTTATTGTTGTTCCTGTTACTTGTATTGGTGGTGTAATTTTAAGCAATATGATGCTTAAAGTTGTTGATAGAGCAACCAGTTTAAGTGATGGAAATGCAACAATGGGTTCTAACATTATGGTTTCGGCTTGTGCCAATGCTAGTAAGGTTAGATTGAATGAAGATGCTCCACTTGAAAAATTGGGAATTAATCAATCTATTACTGAAAACAACAGAGAACAAATTGCTTCTTTGGTTGATGAAAAATTTAGAAATAACAGCTATTCTAATTATAACAAAATTAACACAATGTATTACGATACTGATTTAGTAGGCGAATTCTATGTGTTTAAAGAAATGAACTTTATTACCTTAATTGGTGGTGCATTACTTGCAGCTTACACAATGGTAATGGCTTCATTTGGTATGGTTATGAGATTGTTTAAAGGTGCAGTGTTGTTTATGATTTCACCACCTATGGTTGCATTGATGCCATTAGATGGTGGTAGTGCATTCAAGCAATGGAGAACAGGTTTTGTTAAACAAATTTTAGCTGCTTACGGAACAATTGTAAGCTTAAACTTATTATTTATCATTTTACCTGTTGTAAACAATATTAACCTATTTGCTCGTGAAGATTTAGGTGCAGGTGGTGGAATGTCACTTGCTGCATTAAACGGATTCTGTCATGTGTTATTTACATTAACAGGATTATTTATGTTAAAAGATGTTTCTGGCTTAATTTCAAACATGATTGGTGCTGAAGATGCTGCTGCTAGTGGTGCTAATGTTGCTGGTAAAGTAGTAGGTACTGCTGCAAAAATCGGTTCAGTTGCTGGTGGTGTTGGTGGTTTAGCCATGAAAGGTTTAGGTGGTATTGCTGGTGCTGCTGCTAAAGGATTAAGTGCAAAAAACCCTAACAGTAAATGGGCAAAAGGTTTTGCTGCTACATCTAAAACTTTTGGTGGAATTGGAAATAAACTTGGACAAAAGGCAAAGGGTAAAGTCGGATCGTAGCCATGTCGTTCTGTGAGCCAAGGAGTTGATTTATGACATTGTCTT